>JAKAKU010000072.1 GCA_021824385.1 bacterium
TCTACAAAGATCACAAAGCGGTCATTGATACATTCTGTCCAAACAACACGATGCCCTGCAGGCAATTTCATCAGTTCGTTAAACACAATTCTCACATCCTTCGCACTCAAATCTGGACGCTCCTCATCTTCCGCACAGTGCGGACATTCACTTCTTTGACTCGGATAAACCGCTGGATAATTATGCTTTGGGCACACGATTAACTGCTTTTCAAGCTTATTCAAGTGCTCGAGAAGTGTCAGATGTGTTCCATCAACAGAAAGATTATCAAGGTAGTAGGCAAATGCCTGCATGGCCTCGTCAGTCAACGACTTCGGAGGTAAGACAATTCCTACTCCGGGCCAGTCAACTTTCGGGCTTAAAACATGCTCTTTAGCGAGAACCTTTTTCAAGATCTCGTCGTTGCTGAGTGAAGGGTCCAATAGGTGTGGTTGTACTCGAAAATACAGATACAAGAAGTCGAGTAGTTGCCACCAAGATTCATCTTCACTGGTAAACGGATTTTTAGGTCCCACATCGGTAAGCCATGAAAAGTGGCGCGGTGCGCAATATGCTGCAGCAACAGCCGAAGGTGCTAATACCGTGCCATCGGGGAGAATATATTCATAGGAAGGAGTATCCACAAACTTGTTTTTTAGTGGAGAGCCTTTAGAAGCTTCCACCATCAGGTTCATGGGATTTCCATCTACTACAATAATCCCCAGTGCGTTCAACTGTGCCGTGTCTTCAATGATTTTCTTCATGAGCTGCACAATCGTGAGCTGAGAAACATCAAACGTAGGCCACAGCCTTGATGATGTGAATTGGTGCAGGGTGTAGTTTCTTCCAGAAAGCTTAACCATTTTGAATCCCAAAGGACTCTTTTGCGAATCGGTTAAAAGCGATAGCGCTTTTACAAAGCCTTCCGGTACCCCTTTAATAGTTGAAGCATATTCAATTTTTCTCGACAACCGCTCACGGGTTTTAGCCGGAACAGACGGGTGCCAAATTGCATATGCATATTTATCCTTTCCAATCACATCTACTTCGCCTCCACTGCCGAGCAGTTCGGAAAGGTCAAGGTCTATAGCTTTTCCATCTTCATATACCTTGAGCGTAGACATCAGTTACCTCTTTCATTCGAATAAAAATGCGGCAATAGTCACATCATCCTTCAGAGGGCCTTCTTCCGGTTTGAGTCCATTCGAGTGATCGAAGAGATCAAACAAGTAAGACCGTAAAATTTGACGTTTGCCTTGCGGCACGACATATTCCCACACATCGTTAAAACAAAAATCCGGCATGCCGTCACTGAAGATCAGAAACTTCCTATTTTGAGGAAATATCTTCACAATCAGTGGTGTCAGCGGATGTACAAGAGCTGGTTTCCCCATTTCTTGTCGTTTTCGGTTAAGAACTTCGAGGTTGTCGCGCATTTTATGCGGTGGGCTAAAATCATATCCAATATAGGGCGAGACATTTTGAAAATCCGGCTTATACGTTTCAGTGTCCGTTTGGTAGCCGCTATCTCCATATGCAACTACAAGTGTTGCTGTCTCATCCATATATCCACCAACTAAGGTAAACATGAGATTTGATTTTATCCATTCATATACCCGTCGAATACGTATGTTCGAAAGGTCCATTGGTCGTCCAGTGCGAATCTCTTCGTAGAGTGATCGCAAATATGCATTGCCATAAGGCATTGCCTTGATTCGTGAAACTGCATAGCTGTGGATAGCTTTTTTAATTCTTCCCGCAACTCGTGCTGCATCATAATCATATTGCTCAAGCAGTGCCTGAGTTTTCATAACCATGTATTGCACAAAGTCCGTAGCTCCACCGCCTGAAAATTCAGACATGGTACAGCCATCGGCCAAGTAGACAATAACTCCGTTAGAATCAGCATGAGTTACCGTTGTCCAATACAACGCGTCTTGAGAGTTTTTCAACTCAACGTATTTTGCTGGACTCGGCACCTGTGCAATTCCATACAGTAACTTACTCATTACTCCTCCATTTCCTTCGCATCTAGACATTTAAACTGTAAATGTTCCTAAAACAGATATCCCTTCATACCTAATTCGGTAGAAGGTGATCATTTTTCGGGAAAACCCTTTAAAATGAATCACTATTCTCAATACATAGCTATTAAGACTGTCATTCATTTTTGGACTTGTATTCTATCATCCTGTAATCTTAAATTCAAATCGCTATAGGTTTTACTAATGAGTTAAATTAAACTTTGTGTATTGTATACACTAACTTCTTGATAGTCAATACCCTCTAATGTTGAATACATATCGACTTCGTGTTACACTAACACCGTCCAAATTGGATGCTTGTAATGTAATAGTCAGTAACAGGAGCAGGACGTGAAGATTTTAAAGCACCAGCAGGCAACTCAAATCACTCAAGAGGCAGTTCAAAAACTCGCCGGGTACATACTCAAATACGGGCTTAAATCCCTTGTCGAAGGGGTGTCCGGGGGTATTGATTCAGCGATTCTTGCCGCGATCATGGAACGCACTCAGGCATATCTTGCGAAGCTCGATTACCACATCGACACGCACTATTATTTCCTCGATTGCAACAGTAAGCCTTTTGACCGCGAACGCGCAGATGCTTTGGCGACGAAGCTCGGCTTTTTGCTTGAATATGTTGACTTGAGTTATGTATACGACACCCCGCTGGTACAGTTTGCCCGTGTACATGCACAGACGGAACGCGACTTCCGCGTCGCGAGAGGCAATGCGGCTTGTAGGGAACGGATGAAATTCCTGTATCAAGCAGCGTTACTGTTCAAAGGGATTTATCCCGATACGGACGATTTGTCTGAAGAATGGATGCGCTTCTGGACCCTCAAAGGGGATGAAGGCAATGTGAAGCTCTTCCAACATTTTACCAAGCGCGAAATGTATGACCTTGGCGAATATTTGGGTGTTCCCCAAATTATTTTGGATTCGGCCCCGGGCGACGGACTGAATGTAACTGAAGCCAACGCGGCATCCGATCAACTCGGGCTGCAGTACGAGTCGACTGATTATATCGTAAGCCGATTTGTCGAAAATGGCTTTAATGGCACCAATGACGACATGGAAAATGGTGAATACGTGCAGCTATCAAGCACGAAGTTCCGAACACTTATGGCCGTAGTAGCCGGAGAAATCGGCACAACACAAGAAACTGTTCATAAGGTTTTGACACAGGTCCTCCGCTACGCGTTCAAAGTGAAGGCAGGAGACAGCGCAGTTCACTTGTTGACTGCACACGACCGTGTACGTTTTGGTTTGCCGGAAATAGGTACACCAGAGTTCAGCTCACTGTACCGTGAACTGGCTCAAGTTCGTTAATCACCCTTAATTGAAGGGTAACCACGCATAACAAAAATGTGCGTGGTTCTTTTTTTGGCAAAAAAAATTGCCATTCCGAGAGTTTCCCCAGAATGGCAATAAACTAATCAATTAAACAACTGGCCGAACAAACTGATGTTCAGACATTTCGTAGCCAAACGCTTGCAGCATAAGCTGCTGAAATTCCGCCGGCGCTTCGGTCATTTTGGCAGGGTTATTCGAAATCTTCACTAACCACAGCTTTTGTCCTTGGTAAAATCCGTACTTAGGCTTAAATACCAACGATATGGGAGTAAATCCGAGGGCTTTCAGTCCGCCCGTGTCATTACTGCCGTCCGTCCCCCAACCAAACAGTACTTGTCGAAACATCCGCTTTGCGGCGTCTTGGGTAGGAAGCGTGTGTGTATATTCAGAAATGGCATACATCGCTTCTGGATCTAGACCATCACTGTAAACAGCATCTTTGCCTGAATACCGATCGGTCAGAGGAATGCCAAGCTTTAGATTCTCGGCAACAGTGCGGTCTGTCCACTTCTTCCAGGGATCACTATCCCAACGATAGCCACGACCTTCATATGCTAGGTCATAGGACCAGTCGGTCCAAAAAGCGTCGTCCCCAAAAGTGTCGGTTAGTGCGACTCTACTTGCATAAGGAAAGATCTTCCACCAGTTCTTGAAAAACTGCATGTGCGCTGCACGTAGAATGGCAATCTTCTCCTCCAGCGTGAAGTTGCCGTGCTCAAAAATTTTGATGAGGGCCATAAGGATCTCAAGCAAAACCCCAGCATGAGGGTGTGTTCCTGCCCACGGAATGCCAAAATCGAGTGCAAGTTGGACATTGCTCGTAGCAGTTACAATCTCAGGAACTTCATTTAAGAGAATTTCTAATTCTCGCCGCTGCCATTCAGGACTATAAGCACGTCTCGTTCCAAATTCAAGTACGCTTCCCTTGGGAAGTTTTCGCAAAGTCGGAATTTTCGCACGAAGAGTGCGTTCAGCTTCAGCGAAAACTTTTTCACGGCTGATTCCGATTTGCTTTTCACGGTAATGATTCAGCAGTCCGTTAATGGTAACGGTCACGAATGTTTCCGCAAACAAGTCACAGGTATCAACCATCCATTGGCCATCTTTGGCATATACATCCATTCTGGCAAACTGAAAATCTCTGAGATATTGCTCAAACCCTAACGGATCAGCAGCAAATGTTCCGGTGCCCCGCAAAAAGGCAATCTGCTTTTCATCAAATCGAAGAGCTTGAACAGCAGCTAGCTGTTCACGAATTGCTTCTTCTGGAATGATGTCAGCTGTGCGAACCGCTTTTGTACGATTGTATGCACCACTGACCCAGTTCACACCGAGGTGAAAATAGTATTCGTAGAACATTGTTGGAAACTCGTACCAATCGGTACTTAAAATACTTGTATTGAGCGGTTTATCCACTTAGTTTTCTCCTTAGTTACTTCTTATGCAGTTCATGATACAAAATGTACTCAACTTCGGCTTTTGGCATGTCATCTTGCCAATTTTCACCTGCGATCATTTTTTCACGCACTCTGGTACTTGATATGTCGGGCAAATCGCCCTCAATAATCAAACAGTCAGGTGGCAAGCGAATAGTCGAAAGATCGAGCGTCCCTGGGCGTTGAAAAACAGCCCATGGATACTCAGTCCAGAGTTTCACGCCCTCTTTCCACATAGCTTCGACCCGTGAAATCTGTGGGTTTTCGGTGCTTGGCAGTACATTGTCGCTTCCCACACAGACTACATATCTGCGGTTCTGCTCTTTCTTTAAAAGATCAACCTGTTCAACCGTCGTGAAATCTCGTGTTTCGTACACAATGAGATCTGACAACAGTAAGCGCTGCGGGAATTGCCTTTGGAGATCTTGAAATGCCGTTACTGTCATCATCCATCTATCCCACGCAGACACGTTTATATGTTTGTCGCTTCGAACTTGTGCGCAAGGCATGACAATAACCTTTTCAAAATGCCGGAGTGCGAGTTCAGCCATAAAAACATGAGCGTGGGTAACATATCTCCCGGTTATTCCGAGATGAGCATGTGCCTCCATAATCCTTCCTTAATGTGTAATGTGCAATTTACTTAGTGTAAAGTGTACACTAATAAGTTAGAGAAGTCAAAACATCTTGTAGTATACAGTGAGGTGTAGTATTTTTCAACTACTAGAGGGTATTTAAACCGTCTGTGTTATATGGAGTGCGCGATCTTTAAATTGATAAAGCTGCGCTGGTCTATGAGCACCGGTAGCTTTGACTTTAGGTACTTCTTCGAGAAGATTCAGGGCGAGCATTTTCTTTCTAAAATTACGCTTATCAATATGCTTTTCGAGAATATTTTCATACGCATCTTGAAGCTCAGTAAAAGTAAATTCGTGAGGCAAAAGCGCGAAAACAATATTTGAGTAGTTTACTTTTGACTTAAGCCTCAAAACAGCATCAGCAAGTATCTTTTTGTGATCATATGCAAGCTCGGGAAGATTGTCGATAGAAACCCATGCAACTGATTTGTATCGACTGCTTGTTTTGGGTACAAACGTGTCAGCCGTAGTCAGCGCCAAGTAAGCTACTGAAACCACCCATCCGGTTGGGTCACGGTCTGGGTCCCCATACGTTCCCAATTGTTCAATATATGACTCTCCTTCGCCTCCTCTGTCTTGTAAATGTCGCATAACCGCTTCGTCAAGATTTTCGTGGGGAGTGACAAGGCCTCCAGGAAGCGCCCACTTATTGGGAAATTCTGGTCTATCGAGTTCTATAAGCAAAACGTGAAGTTTCTGGTTTTTTATGCAAAAGAGTGCAACGTCAACGGCAACGGCTGCAGCTACAAATTGTTTTTCGGGGTGCGACTTCATACCGTTATTATATACATAAACAACAAAAAGGTAAGGAGTAATACTATAAGTTGACATTCGAAAAACCGTATGTTATAGTTCTGTGTATCACAACATCTGTGATCTATTTTTTGCTTAGGGAGGTTCTAGAATGCTGACTCATAGCGTGTTGACTATCAAAGGATCCAACGATCGACTGAACGACTTCAAGGAAGAGGCAGAGATTGCCGACTTGCCGGTGTATTTTTACAATTCCGAAACGGTAATGAACTTAAAAAAGGTTCGGACTTGGATCGAGATCGTTCATGCCGGCGGTTACACCATTGAAGAACTTGCCAGTCGAAGCGTCGTGGGGAATCCGAACAACCCTGTTATGGTCGGGCTGATTGCGAAGATCGCAGGAATTCCATTCGCTGTCGAAGCATCAATTCAGGGCATTAGCATTTCGCTTGCCATCAGACTCATTTCGGCTACGACAGGGAAGCCATATCTGGCATTTGTCGAGCAGGATCGTCCAGTTGTTGGTATGCGCGGATGCGAATTCGTGGCAGGTCGTCAAGATGGCACCAGTATTCAAAGTCAAGCTGTCAACGAGCTTATCACAGAAGCACATCTCGACCGAGTGGTTAATCTCACCGCCGAGGAAAAGGAAAAGTACAAGACCAAGGACGGTGGCATAGACTACGCGGCCTACTTGTCTGACAAGATTTCTTGGTACGGTGGTATTCACTCGTCGATGGGCGGTGTATTTGAATTCGTCCGAGTGGGCGAAATTACTCTCGTCGTTCCAGACGAAACCATCAAGGAAATGCATGGCAAGCTGACCGGCGACAAGCATGAAAAAGGGATGGTGCTCAAAATTGCACCAGAAGAGGATATTCTCAAGTACATCACGGGAGATCCTCGTGTGTATTACTGGCTCATGGTTAGAAAACATGGCGCGCCAGAATATCACCCTGCGTTTGAAGCAGCAATGACATAGTTTGCGAGATTTGTTTGCCGGAAGTCACATGACTTCCGGTATTTTTTTGGACAAAAAAAGAGCGAGATTCAAATAATCTCGCTCTGTACTCTATTGCTCGGCAGGAATTAGACCTGCTTGCGATGAACTTCGCCAATCTTCGTAAAGATCCACATGAGAACTACTGTGGCAATTTCGATGTCGTAGCTTTGCATGTACGGACTCAGCAAATCGTACAACTTGAAATCCGGGTGGGTTTTGGGGTCTACCCCAAGGGTCAGCTCTCCACCTCCCCAAGCGTTATGTACCGCCAGATATATCTGTTTGCGGTACAGTTTCACCATCTTCAACTTCGTGAGAGTTTCGAACTCCTCGTCCACTCGAAGCATGTCCGCAACCATTGCTTCGAGATCGTTGATAGAGTCCTCGCCTACATCGAGCAATGCGCCAAGCTGCTGGATCACTGCCCATCCTGATACAAGGTTTTTGTAGGCCGCAACCTTGTCATAGGTAACAAGCTCGGCATACGGGTGAAACAATGGGTGGTAAATATCCCGCTTGTCGCTCGGATCAAACCGAACACCCAAGCTGATTGCTTCATCTGCGTCGGTAATATCGGAAACGCGTACACGTTTCCCTGCATATTTGCTTCCCGCGGGTCCAGCGCCCTTAAAAGGGTGTGCGGGATCTAACAATTCCAGCTTCTTTTTGTCGTACCAAATTCCATGTACGAGCGTCGCCGCATCGTCGAGTTTGGGGATAAGACTATCTAAAAATGTCTTCCCAAGCGACGGAACTCTCCGAATATCCTGTGTTAGCATGAGTATCTCCTTATGACTTAACAGGTACGTGTATATTTTACACTAAGATGCGAGAGAGAGCAATACTAGGAGACAGTATATAGAACTATGGGACTCTTGTCAATTACGGCTGCTGTTGGGGGAAATGGCAATGTTTGAAATGCTATCATAATAGGGTACCTCATAGCCTCAAATAGATTCATTTTTCTTATTTTCTTAGAAATATTCCCAGCTTCTATTTTTTGGTTGCTGCATTGCTTCTTTGAACTTATCTAAATCAAAACCAATAATTTCACCCTTTTCATCAACAGGGAAATGTTTATCGGCGGTTTTATCATTTAATTCAGCTTTAACAGGTCCAGATTTACCAGCATAGATGGCTGTACTAAGTAATCCTAGGGATAGAGCATCGTAAGCATGATCTTCACCATCAGTATTAACATCTTCAAGCTCAGTTACGGAATAAACAAGCTCAGGTAATGTTCTGATGGTATTTTTGCAAGTAACATAAATTTGTAGATATGGCTTGCCATCCGCTGCTTGGCTTAAATATTGGTGAGTCAAAGCTAACCTGTTCTTTCTTGCATCTTTTTGCAGTGTTCTACCAGGTCTAATTGGAATCCCTAATTCTCTTCTAAAAACATCAGCAATTGAATCCCTACCACCTAACTTTGCAAAGCAATCATGAGGTAAAACTATGTAATCTACTTCTTCTACTTGAAGATATTGTTTTATTTCTTTTGCCCATTGCTCAGGTGTTTTTTGATTCTGATAAAGCTCTCGGTAAACATAGATTCTACTGACACCAAATTGATTTTCAGGAGCATAAGCCAGCCACAAAGCACAACCAGGAGCGTTATAACCCCAGTCAAAAGATATAATCTTTTTACATAACTTGAAGGAAGTATCTAAATTAGTGACTACATGTTTTTCTCGTCGCCATTCACCAAATACTTGTCCTTCAAAAATATCCCAATCACCTTCTAAATAGGCACGTCTTAATGCCTCAGGAAGATTCTCAAGTTGCTTTACATATTCGGGATCTGCTTCCATTAAAACCGGGTTATCATAAACTCTTGCAGGAATATATTTATGATCAGGAAGTACTTGATCTATGAACAGTCTTTTTATCCACCCATGACCCACGCCACCAGGATTAGCAGCCAGATACATTTGTGTTTTTAAATCAGACCGGGTAGTACGAAGAATAGATTTTAAAATGTTGAATTGGTGCTCAGTGAATTGTGTTACTTCATCAATGCCAATATCATCATATTCAGCCCCTTGATACTGTTTTACATCTTGCTCATATTGACAGGAACCAAACTCAAGTACGGACCCGTTAGGGAAATAAAGAAAATGCTTTTGACTATCATACTTGTAAATATCCCTTGGTAACTCCTGTAAAACTTTCTCAATGTGGGTACGCAGCAACTCAGGATATGTTCTTCTAAGCAAAAGCCCTCTTGATTTAGGGTACTTTAACCTCCGGTGAATCTGTTTCCACCTAACACACCAGGATTTACCACCACCTTTAGCACCGCCATAGAATAAATATTTATCTTGGGCAGCAAAAAATTCTAATTGCTTTTTGTTAGGCTGAAGTGTAATTATGTCCATTTGTTAATTTCCTCTTGCGGAACACCCACAAAGTTGATTTGTATAGCTATCGGGGGCTGAGATCTATCTTGGATGTTCAAAGCATCCCGTTCAATCTTTATTCCATCTTTTATACTATCTTTGGCCTCGTAAAAATTTCTTGGAGTAAGTAGTCCCTTCTTAATCGCTTTTATGCCTTTAGTCGTCAGTAAACGACCAATTTTGGCATGTTTTGCGTTAACTTGCGCAATCTGTTCACCAAGTTTCTCGGGTAACTTTTGGTCTACTTTTTGTATAGTATTGGTGCGTAAATTCTGCCATTTTTCTTTAGAAGCTCTCTTCTTTACCGCTTGCACAGAAACACCATATTTTGCAGCAATAGAGGTATAGCTTGTAGTTTCATCAGAAATATATTCAATTAAAGCCTTAGACCAGCTTATCTTAGCCATACTCTAATTTTATCATTTTTGGATCAAAAACTTCATTGACAGAGGAGTCTGTTTAATATATGATATTTACATATATGTGCAAAACTTGTGGGTGTTCATTCAGATCAAGAGATTTTGGCAACATAGAACGTTTTGTGGAACCATGTATTCTACTTTTACTTTCGCAAAAGCCTTCACACGGATACAGTTTGATGGAAGACCTGGAACACAAGTGCGGAGAAAAGGTGGATATAGGAAACTTATACCGGACACTACGAAGGATGGAGATGGATGGCTGGGTAAAATCCGATTGGAGCAAAAACGAGTCCGGGCCAGACAGAAGGACTTATACAATCACTCAAGAAGGTCTGGAATTCCTCAAGTCAGCGGTTTCATCCCTTACACATACGGATGAACTTATTCACAGGCTAATGGAAGGCTACAAGGAAGCATTTCGAAAGGAGCAAGCGTCAGTATGAAATTAGCTGTTGTACTTTCAACCAACCGTACTGAAACCAACTGGAACGCTTTCAGGCTGGCCAACCTGGCATTATCCAAGGGTGACAAGGTGACAGTATTTCTTACCGGGGAGGGCGTGGAGTATGAGCAAGTAAGTTCACCCCAATTCAACATTAAGGAACAGGTTGGAAAGTTCCTGCAGTCAGACAAAGCAAAAATTGTCGCTTGCGGCACGTGTATGGCAATTCGCAAACAAGGTAGTAGCAAAGAATGCCCCGAGGGAGGAATTGAGAATTTATACAAGCTGGTCGCCGACAGCGACAAGGTAATTACATTTTGAAAGAGTAACCATATGGATTTTGACTACACAGTTACAACAGAAAAGTCATTTGACAAGGCGGTAGTGGCTGTTGAAAAGGAAACGAAAACTGCGGGATTTAAAGTCCTTTACATCCATGATGTCACTACAACTTTGGCAGAAAAAGGTTTTACTATTGAGCCGTTCAAAATCATTGAGATTTGTAATGCAAAAAGCGCCTATACCGTACTTAAAGCCGATATAAAAATAGGTTTATGCCTTCCTTGTAAAATCAATGTCTACCAGAAAGACGGCAAAACTTACATTTCAGGTATGCGACCAGTTATTCTGTCGCAGTTTTTCCCCAAAGCAAACCTTGGCAACTTACCGGCGGAAGTTGATGAAATTATCAGAGGAGTCATTGATAAAAGTAAATAATCCTATGAAAAAACTATTACTCATAATGGTTCTTTTGTTCACTTTGACAGTAACACCATCCATGGCTTTTGCTCAAGGAATGATGGGTTTCTCAAGTTCAACTCCCGATAATGCGGCCATACAAAGTCAGCAGCAGGAAGAACAGGAAGGCAAAAAGTTTTTGGACAACCTGAATAATAAAACAGCAATCTGTTCGCAACTCAAAGATGCAGACTTTGAAAAAATTGGTGAATACTTTATGGGTCAATTCATCGGAGATACTTCGAGGCATATTGCTATGAATGAAATGATGAAAAGAATGATGGGTGATAAAGGAGAGGAGCAAATGCACACCGCCTGGGGGAAAAGAGGTAGTAGTTGTGATACTTCTGCCACTCTTCCATCGCAAGGAACTGGCTTTATGCCGATGATATGGATGATGGGAGGAGGTGGAAATCCTATGATGGGCGGCTGGAATGGGTTAGGCGTGATGGGTTGGATTCCAATGTTTCTGTTCTGGGTACTCCTTATTCTTGGAGTTGTGGCTCTTTTTCGTTATCTTGGCAGTTCGACAAGAAGCAGTGATAAAGAAAGATCACCTTTGGATATTGTCAAAGAGCGCTATGCCAAAGGCGAGATCGACAAAAAAGAGCTTGAACAGATGAAGAAAGACCTTACCTAAATAATCTTTCTCTTCTCTGTAACAGTATCGACCGTGATGCGCGTTAAATAATGGAAACATCACTTGACATTAAGATAATTAAATGCCATACTATTTTTAGATGAAAAAGATACTTTTTGGCTTCACCGTATCATTACTTGCCCTCTTCTTAAGTTTGGTTAGGATTTCGGCAGTTTCTGCTCAATCACCAACCAGTATCCCTATAGGAACTACAGCGCCATCACCAGCTACCGGGTCACCCACACCCAACTCAACAAGCACAACAACTGTAATAAGTGACTATGCCAAAGATGTCCAAGATGGAGAGAGGGAAACTGCCAATGATAAAGATGCGCAAAATAATCAAAAGGATGTTAAAGATAACGAAAATGTTGAAGGCATGGAGGAAACAGAAACAGTTGAACCAGTCGAAAAAGTAGAACCGAAAGAGGCAGTTGAACCGCAGGAAGCAATAGAAAATGAAAGTGAAGGAGATAAAAGCGGAGGCGATACGAGTTCTGAAGGTTCGGGTCAAAAATCAAACGGACAACAAACCGGTACTCAGGGCTCTGGATCTGCCGGAGATAATAATAAGTCGCAAGGAGAGAAAGAATAAATTATGAAAGACACTGCCCAAAACACACCACCTACTCCAGAATCTCAACAACAGCCTCAAGCAGAGCCTCCAGTCGAGCCACAAATCCTCCAGAACACGAAGTACAAATATAAAGGATTTGCCATCGTCGGCGTCATAGTAGTGGCATTGATTCTGGTTCTTGGACTCGTCTTTATGCTGCAAAAATCTGCAAAAAATACAACTACTCCTCCAACTATTTCTCAACCTAAAACTACTACATCAACGCCGCAGCCAACCTTACCACGCAGCAAAGCTCCGGGGGTTATCTCAAATGCTCTTACCGCAAAAGCCATCGACCCTA
>JAKAKU010000016.1 GCA_021824385.1 bacterium
TTTATTCGTGCTTTCACATTCTCTGAATTTGCAATCCAATGTTCAATTTTTTGTGCAGAATTATAATCAAATATGCGTAAAAAATGTGCTATTACTTCCCCATATATACGAATAAATATATTTTTCCTCCAATCCATTCCCGTTTTCATCCCATACAAAAACCGTGGAGGTGTATGACAATACGCAACTACTTTTGTCTGTAGCCCAACCTTAAAACCCCGTGCTACATAATTGCTACACGAGGTAATTACCAAATCAAATTGTGACAGATCTAAACTCCCCCAAATCCACGGATGCAAAAAACGAAGCGGGCTATAGAGCCTCCAAGGCCGTAAAATTGGGGCAAATGAACTTTCGATAATTTTTCGATCTGTGAAAAGCTTGTCTGCCTCTGAATTTTTTATTCGAAATGAAGTGTATATGGGAGCCGTAGGGTACATGTCTGCAAGAACACGAAGCACTCGTTCTGCCCCTCCCGCGTCTTTAATGTAATCATGAACAAGTGCAATTTTTAATTTTTTCATATTAGAGTAATGATAATTGATTTTTAGCTATGAATAATTTGGCGGTATCTTGCATACGTTTTGTAAGTGTTTTAAATCCATATTCTTCAAACAGCGCAATTCCCTCGCTACTATCAAGCTTCCAAAGTGCACAATCGTCTAGATGAAATTCTGGAAGAGGAACATCTCTTACAATTGTCGCAAGCTTTTTAGATAAATGAGCAGATGTCTGACCGTTCACCAGTTTTTCCCTCAACTTTACGGGTATTTCATCTGACTTGCTAAAGATATTTTCAACAGTACCAAATTCTTCAATTAGTTTGATTGCAGTTTTTGGACCTATTCCTGCGACCCCTTTGTAATTATCAGAAGGGTCTCCTACGAGTGCTTTGTACTCAACAATTTTATCAGGATACACCCCCATTTTCGTTTTTGTATCCTCTGCCTTCATCAGTTTCCCATTATTCAATCCATTTGGCATGTAAAGGAATATTTTATTCGTGACGAGTTGCAATAAATCTCTATCTCCCGTCACAACGATTATTTCATCAAAATAAGGATCAGTCTCAAGCTGAGTTACAATTGTTCCAATAACATCATCGGCTTCGTATCCTGGTTTTTCAAAAAACGGAATGTGAAATGCGGTGAGTGTTGTTCGTGCTTTTTCAAACTGCGAAATTAAGTCAGTATCAACTTCTGCTCTTTGAGCTTGATATTCTTCGCTTAGTTTATTCCGAAAGGTCGGCTCTTTTGTATCGAACGCAAATGAAATGTGTGAGGGTCTGAAATCTTGAAGTATTTTGAGAAGCATACTCATCATGCCATAAACGGCGTTAATTGGCTCATGAGCTTTTGTGGTGAGCGGAGGAAGTGCGTGATATGCACGATGAAGTGTTGCATTTCCGTCGAAGATTACAAATCGGTTCATTTTGTACCAACAATTTTCTCAAACTCATCACGGTCCAAAGTTTCATTTACCAAGAGGGCCTCGGCAACTTTGTCGAGATCTTTTCGATGTTTCTTGACAAGCACTATTGCTTCGTCTCTTGCTGTCATAATAATCTTTTGAACTTCTATATCAATTTTTTCTTGCATTGCTTGAGATACTTGTGATCCCGCAAACGGATTTTCATTTTCGTTTCCTGTTGTATCAAAATTAATTGGCCCCAAGCTACTCATTCCAAAATCAGTAACCATCGCTCGTGCAAGCGCAGTTGCGTGCTCGATATCATTACTGGCACCCGCAGTCATTTCTTTAAAAACAACTTCTTCGGCTGCTCTCCCTCCGAGCATAGCTGCAAGTTGGTCCAGAAGGCGCCCACGGGTTTCATGTGTTCTGTCAGCTGCAGGAGGAATTAATGTATGACCAAGACTCATTCCGCGTGCCACAATTGAAATTCGGTGAACTGGATCCATCTTGGGAAGAAAATGAGTCACAATAGCATGTCCTGCTTCATGGTAAGCAGTAATCTTTCGATCATCATCACTTTGGAGTCGTTTCTTTGCAGGCCCCATTTTAACTTTTGTAGCTGCTTCTTCAATGTCTTGCATTTGAACTTCGCTTTTATTCTCACGAGCAGCAAGAATGGCAGCTTCATTTAACATGTTTTCAAGATCAGCCCCAGAAAAACCAACAGTTCGGTCGGCAACTCGTCCCCAATTTACCCCTTTCTCAAACTTCTTTCCCATTGCGTGAATTTTTAAAATTGCCAAACGTCCATCTTTATCAGGCATGTCTAAAACAACTCTTCTATCAAATCTTCCTGGACGAAGAAGAGCTGGATCTAACAAATCTCCTCTATTTGTCGCCGCCATTACAATGACATTGTCATTTTGGGTAAAACCATCCATTTCTACCAAAATCTGATTTAAGGTTTGTTCACGCTCATCGTGCCCACCCATCACACCTTTTCCTCGCTGTCTTCCTATTGCATCTATTTCATCAATAAAAATAATTGCAGGTGCTTGTGCCTTTGCAGTTGCAAATAAATCTCGAACGCGTGAAGCTCCAACCCCAACGAGCATTTCCATAAATTCAGAGCCGGCCATGCTGAAAAACGCTACTCCAGCCTCTCCCGCAACTGCTCGAGCCAACAATGTTTTTCCTACTCCTGCGGGTCCTACTAGTAGCACTCCTTTTGGAGTGCGTGCCCCAATTTTTTTGTATTTAAGAGGGTTTCGTAAAAAGTCGACTACTTCTTCCAATTCTTTCTTAGCATCGTCAACTCCTGCAACATCAGCAAACGTTGTTGATTGTTTGCCCTTAGCAAAGAGCTTCGCCTTGCTTCTACCAAAGCTAAAAATATCTTGGGCCCCTTTTGATTGGGCGCGTAGCAAAAAGAAAAAGAGTGCTGCCATAAAAATAAGTGGTAGTAGTATTCCAGCCAAGTCACTAACAAACTTTGAAGCCGCTTGGTCTGTAATATCGTATGAAACGGTATTGGGGGCTATCTTTGCACGATCGAGCAGTTCTGGAAAACTGAGACTTGGTTCTTTAAGGGCGGTTTTTTTAGACCCGTCGTTGTATTCGAGAGTTAGATGATCGTCAGCAACACTTACCTTTTTTACTTTCTGGTCGCGAATGTCATTTAAGGCTTGCGACATGTCTTCTTTAGGAACATTGAAGTCTCCTTGAAACAGGGTGAGGGCAAATGGGAGAAGGAACAGTACGATAAACGCACCAATTAAAATACGGGTGAGATTTATTTTTAAACGAAACTCTACTTTCTTTTGTTTTTTCATAATGGGAAATGGACTCACAAAACAAACTATTTTAGCACTTACCGAACTTTAGTGCCATTGGGGACTTTTGATGATAAGTTGAATAATACCGGTGGGGTATCTTCGTCTTCTGCAGGTACTGCCATTACCATCATCCCCTCGCTAAAGTTATACACTCCAGCCTCATCAGCAGGGCCAATTCTCTTCGGTTCCAAGTTTACAACAAACGGAAACTGTTTGCCGATGAGATCTTCAGGTTTGTAAAACTTCATAATACCACTGAAAATTTTCTTCTTACCCATTTCTCCAAAATCGACAGTGAGCTGCATTACCCAATGACTCCACGAAGGAACATCAGCACTTTCGACGGTACCAATGCGAATTTCAACCTTTTCGAAATCTGTTATTGAAATCATATTTTTAAATGAAACCTATTCTACTATACATTTCTTGTAAGATTGGGTGGGAAATGGCGTAAGCCTTTTTAGCACCGTCTTCTAAAGTAGCAGAGAGATCGTTTATATTCCTCTTTTCATGAAACTTTTGCTGAATCTCTGATAAAAATAGAGAAACAGATTCAAAAACTTCTGTTTTAAATGCTCCGTAACTTATGCTCGAAAATTTCTCCTGAGCATCTTTCATTTCTACTCCACTCACTTGGCAATAAATCTCAAGGAGATTTGAAATTCCTGGTTTATTCTCAGGGTCATAAACAATTTTATTGTCACTATCAGTTACTGCAGACATTATTTTCTTTTTGACATCATCAAGCGAATCAAGAAGTCCAATTGTTCCTGAAGGATCATCTACGCTTTTGCTCATTTTCTTTGCAGGATTTGAAAGGCTCATTATTCTTCCTCCGACTTTCGGAATACTTGCTTGAGGCAAAACAAATATATCACCATATTTTTTATTAATTCGCTCCGCAATGTCTCTGGTTAATTCCACATGTTGTTTCTGGTCTTCCCCAACAGGGACATGTGTTGTTTTGTAGAGCAAGATATCCGCAGCCATGAGAGAGGGGTAATCAAAAAGTCCAACAGAAACAGTATCCTTTCCCTCTGACTTTTCTTTGTATTGTGTCATACGATTCATTTGCCCCATTGAAAGATAGCAATTGAGTATCCAAGCCAAATTTGCATGATCCGGATTGTGGGACTGAACAAAGAGAAGTGATTTGGTTGGGTCTATTCCCACTGCCAAAAGCATTGCCGCAAGATCGTATGAGTTATTTTTTAGCTCTGTCGGATCCTGAAAAACAGTAATTGCATGGAGGTCTACTACACAAAAAATGTTAAACCCATCTTCCTGGCTCTTCACCCACTGCTTCATTGCACCGATGTAATTTCCCAAATGAAGATTCCCCGAAGGCTTGATGCCTGAGAAGACGCGCTTTTCCATGACCACAGTGTAGCGTATCGAGGTAGAAAAAAATAGAAGTTGTTTGTGTCAGGGGAGAGGCTTGAACTCTCGACCGCAGGTTTATGAATCCTGTGCTCTACCAGCTGAGCTACCCTGACGTGATGACTATTTTACCATAACAAAGGCCCCTTTTTACAAAGGAGCCCTTGTTTTCTTCTGTTGCGGCGCCGGGAGTCGAACCCGGCCTGAAAGATTATGAGCCTTTCGTGCACCGTACACTACACCGCATGTTTGTGTTTGATTAAGCCACCTATTCTAGCAGAGTTCAATCACTCAAACAAATTGAGCCATTCTTTCCAATGAGGTATTTTTTTCTCAGTATCTGCTTTCGAATTAACAAAAACGAGCCGTGGGGACAGCTTTTTGACCTCACTAGCTGGTGGGAGAATAAAAACCACTTCATTGCTATGTGCCAAGCCAAGTGTGTCACGCGCGACACGCTCAATGTATATCTGCTTCCCCGCTAACACCAACTCGTTATGAAGTTCAGTATTTTTTCGGGATTCAGACTCTAGATGAAGCTGTGCAGCCTGCAAACTGTCTTGCGCCTTCAAAAACAGCCTCAAACTTCCTAATAATGAATTACCGAGGAACAACAGGAGGCCAATATAGATTACGTGGTGAAGCTTAAGGTTTTTCATATTGACTCAATCTATAAGATATATTAATCTATACATAATTCATCTGGCCCATAATATTTGACAAATAACATGTGATGGTTTATTATATCAACTTGAGCTGAAAAATTCGTATGAAAGAGACAACAAACACAAAGAAACAAATCGCGGACTACGTACCTCTTTTTGTAAAAAGTTTACAAGACAAGGGCCGTTCCCCCTCAACTGTGCTGGCATATCGGTCAGATATCGACCAACTATTAAGTTTCCTCTATGAGAGAAACAAGACCCTCACAGACGAGGTGCGCAGTGTTGACCTCGAAAACTTTCGAGATTTTCTGCTTGCCCAGAAATATACGGCAAAATCAACTTCAAGAAAGCTTAACGCAATTAAGACGTTCTTCCGTTGGCTTAAAGACAATAAGTTTGTAGAAAAAGATCCTTCACGAGATGTCAGTCATCCAAAGATTGAAGCTAGTGTGCCTCAATTTTTGACTGAAAAAGAATATCGATCACTGCGAGATCATGTCAGAAGCGATGTTCGAATTTCTGCTATGGTTGAGCTTATTTTGCAAGCTGGTCTTCGTATTTCAGAGGTAGCAAACTTAAAACTTGAACACTTAAAGGCTGACCGCCTTACGGTTGAATCATATGCAACACAGCCGGAACGAGAAGTTCCCCTCACTGCGCCTGCAGTAGCTGCTATTCAAATGTATATGACTGCACGTCCACAACTCCCAAATGCAATTCATTTGTTTGTAAGTAAAAACGGAAAACCGCTTGCTGTGCGCAATATTCGTGCTGCAATTGATCGATATTTGCAAAAAGCTGAAATGCCACAATATTCAGTGAACGATCTTCGAACAACTTTCATGGTTGAAAACCTAAAGCGTGGAGTTGATCTTATTCTCCTCTCTCGAGTTTCAGGGCACAAACGACTTTCGACAACAGAACGTTATTTGGAGCTTGCTCAAATCAAAACTTCTGGAAGTAAACAGCACTTAAACGAGCTGTAATTTTTAGTTTTCGACTTTCTCCCCGTGTGACCGGAGTTCATCTTCAATTGATTGCAAATGCGCCTCATAGACTTTGAGCGTTGTATATTTCATTTCAGATGCACTATCTTCGTGATGCACTCCCCGGAAATTTTTACGCAAAAACTTAACTTTTTCCGTGAGTTTCTCTCGTTCGGCTCTCAAATATGATATTTTTTCGCTCTTTGTGGGTGTTTTTTGCATAATGTGGGTGTGCATGGGATCGAACCATGGACGGCCGACTTATAAGATCGGTGCTCTACCGCTGAGCTACACACCCATTAATAGAGGTATTATACGACAAAAAAAGTGGCAGGGCTTTGAGAATTGATTCTCACCGCCCCACCTCTAATCGAGCTATTCTTCAACACCGTCAATCTGATCGAGCAGTTGTGATTCCGAAATATTCAAAGACTGTTCTTGATACCCCTTGTCTGCTAATGCGGCATCAAATTCAGATCTAATGACAAACCACGTAACATCACCGTAACCCGGCAAATCGACAAGCGTGATCTGCACTAAATCAGATTCGAGAATTGGCCAAATTCTGACGGTTGGCCCTTTTACAAGCCCATTCGTTGTTTTTCTTCCAAGCGGAATTGCAGAGAAACCATCTTCCACAGATTTTGGAACTCTAAAAGAAAAAGGGTTCGTGGGGAATTTGCTATGTCGAATAATGATCTCCCCGTCAAAAGCCTCAAGTGAAAGTTCTGCAAAATTCGAAGAACCAGCCTGCAAACACAACTTAGTCATCAAGATACCTCCATCCACTTCGAGAGGTATATTATATCAAGAAGGGACTACAAATTCGACCGTCGTGCAATTTCTGCATCAACAAGTTTTACATCCCTACCATACTTAATTCGACTCATTTCAGTAATAATCTTTGCAATTTCTGGGTTTTTCTCTTTTTGGATTTCGTTATAATCCTTAGCAAGATTCATTGAAAATGGCAGCACTGGCTCGTTGTTAACGAGCGTTTTTATATACACATGGTATCGCTCAACATTTTGTAAATCTTCTTCTCCAAAGACAGGGGTAAATTGGCGTGCAAGATAATTTGCATCATCCACTCCAACCCGATAACTAATAATTGTTCCAACGTTTCCAAATATGGCATCTTTAATTTCCTGGTCAATTTGGCCCACAAACTGATTGGCAACGATAAGGGACAATCGATATTTTCGAGCTTCAGACAATATTTGTGCAAAATCAGGTGTCGCAAAATTTTGGAATTCGTCGACATACAGATAAAAGTCACGGCGTTGACTTTCTGGAATATCACTTCTACTCATGGCGGCCATGAGAATACGTGGAACCAAAATAAGACCCAAAAAGTTACTGTTCTCTTCTCCAAGTTCTCCTTTCGAAAGATTTACCAACAAAATTTTCCCATTATCCATAATTTCCCGGAAGTTAAAGGAGCTTTGAGATTGTCCAATAAGATTACGAATCATTTTGTTCGTCACAAACCGACCAAATTTAGAAGTAATGTAGTCCAAGGTTTCTGACTTATGAAAGTCCGATGTTTGTGCAATCTGATCGGTCCAATACCGTCTCACGATTGGATCGGTCACTTTTGGTAATAGTTCCTTTACGTAATTTACATCAGTTAACACGCGCATCACTTCAATAAAAGTATTTCCTTCTTCGCTCATAACAGTGAGCATTGCGTTTCTAACAGCATGTTCAAACCGAGGCCCTACAATACCTGTTTTGTAAGGGTCGAACAATTTGTACATGAGGTTAATCACACTTGTGGTTACGAAATGCTTTTGATCTTCAGTTTTTGCCTCAAGTAGATTGAGTCCCATTGGACGAGCAACATCACTCGGCCTAAAATAAATAACGTCCTCAGCTCTCTCTGGTGGAATAAACTCCAAGAGCTCTTCAACGGCGTCCCCATGTGGGTCCATAAAGCAGAGGCCCTTACCATTTCGTATATCTTGCTTCATAAGTTCAAGCAAAAATTTCGATTTACCTGTACCTGTCTTTCCAATAATATATGTGTGTCGAAGTCGGTCGGCGTCGCCTATGTAAATATTGCGTTTAACCCCACGAAATGAATTTTCACCAAGAAATAGTCCTTCAGACGGTATTTGTGCAGGCGCAGGAGCGCTTTTTGCTGTCAGCCAGAAAATATGAGGTGTTGTAATAAGTTTATTGGGAAAATGGAAAACAGTAGCTATTTCTTCAGAATTTAATATTGATGGTCGGTTTCCGAATACATCAAACATCGGATGATATCGATAAATAAAGTCTTCAACAAAGGCAGATTTGCGACGTATTTTTCTCCCTCCAAACCCATTGAACTCTCCTTCAAATTGAGAGAGAGCAGTAGAAATGTTGTCCAGGTGAACTTTGGCAGCTTCTTCAGTTTTGGCAACTACTACGACACGAAGCGAAATTTCAAACCCAGGTTTACTAATTTTGTTTTCAATGGCTTCAAGCGTTTTTGCAGAGGTTGAATATTTTGCCTGTTCAGGGTTGCTTTCTTGCTTTTTAGTGTTTGCAATAAATGCACTCCCCGCTGACTTCCACGAGTTGTCGACAGGAGACATGAGAAGCTGAATCGATGCTCCCTCGCCCTCTCCCATTTTGGCTAGAGCAGAAGTGAGAGATGCAAGCGGATCGGTGGGAAGTTCTTTAAATGTTTTGAGTGGATAAAAGCTTTCCTTTTTTAGTTGAAACGATTTATATGATACTTTTCCATCCGAAGTAAAGATGTTGTATTCTGGGACCTCTATAATATCTGCTTCTGGATAGGCGCCATGAATTTGTTTTTCGACTAAGTCTTGTAGATTTTTGTATGTCCATACATAGAAGCGAATATCTTCACTCTTAGCAACAATTTCAAAGGAAATTTGCGGTTGTGTACTAAATCGCTGTTTCCATCCTCCCTTTTTTACGGCATAGAGCGAGGCAAAAACTTGCTCCATGGCATCAATTTTAACCTCATTACTCCTTGAGACAGCAACCTGCAGTAAAACCGAATTTAAAGACCGTTTCTCACGATCTCGGAAGCGATAAAAATACATTCCCACCCATGCTCCAATAATGAGCGCCATAAACAGTATCGAAAAAACTGCAATTCCAATAAAAATAGCTCCGAAGTCAATTCCGAGTACACTTGCAGGATTATTGAGGGGCAATGGTGTATTCATAGGTGTTTACTTCTTTCCAAAAATGACCCGCCAACCTTTAGAAAATGCTTTTCCCACTTCGCGGAGCCAGTACATATCAAGCCAGGTGACTGCTAGGTTAGACGGACCATGTGCGCCTTTTTCGAGTTCCTTTTCATCCGCTGCCAACTCAACAGGGACCAGCACTGCAGGGGTTGTATCTTCCACGACAACTTGCGTTGGTACAGGGGTAGCAATTACTTGATTGTTGTCATTTACCACAGCCTGAGGTGCTTGTGGAGGTGCCGATACGCCAAGCTGCTGTTGAGTTTCCGGAACGATCGGCTGCTCAACTCTCGGCTGTACAACCTCCGGTTGCTGTGGTGGTTGCTCAGGTGTTAATTCAGGGGTACTCATAACATCATTGTATATGCCTAGTTGCTCACGAGCAATGGAGATGGTACAACATATTGAGTGATTGTGAATGCTCGCCACATTGGCGAGAAGGAAGTGGGTGGAAATCCCACGCTGTGCCGCAACGGTCAAAGCCCGAAAACTAGCAATCTCACCTACGCCATTCAGGCGAAGAAATTCTCGAGCAAGAAACATATGATAATTGAACGTGAAACTACTGATACTTCTTTTGCTTTACGTGGAACAGGAATGGACCTTCATGCTCAGATGGAAATGATTCTGCAAACAAGAGTTGAGTCAAATAGTGTATCTGAATGGAAAGACGCAATTATTCAAAAAAACAATGCAGATCTCGAAGGGTTATATTTTGAATATCTTATCGAGTCCGGTGTTCTTCCATTTCATCTTCAGTTTTCAAACGGACGAGTGAGTTGTCCTGATTATGGCAACAAACCACTCCCAGATGTCGTTTCAAAGGCCGAACGCGAAGGATCTATTTACGAAAGCATACAAGCCATCGAAAATCGTCTTATACACTCAAAGGAGGAAGATTCGCATGTGTTGATTAGTCCCCCTGGTTGGTCTGGGTATCCGCACCCACATACCACGGCACAAATATACTATTATCAAAAAAAGGGCTCTGAGATACAAAGCATGACATTTGTTTCTCGAACTGCAACTCTTGAAGATTGTGAACGATTACAAAAATACCTAACCGGACAAACGAATGATGTAGTTTTATCAGAAAAGGAACGTATCCTCTCCCTCACTTCACAGCCGCTTTCATTCAAAGGGCTCTCTCCACATGACGTTGTTTCGCGTTTCGAAGCAGCCACGCAATCAAACCTTTCCGAAATGCATGAGCTTATCGACCATCGGCCTGAAATACAAGCAGATGTAAAAGAGTGCATTCGAGACTTTGCCCATTTCATCGAATACGAAATTGATGATGACACACCAGAGTCACTCGCGTTCATTGAAAAGATGTTTGGCAAAACTATTCTTGATATGCAATCAGTTTTAACAAGAGGAAGAAAACCACAAACGAAAGCGGAATATTACGACAGTTACAAAACGTTTTCAGAGCATGAAGGGTGCAATGGAGGTGGAACTATATATAGTCGCGGCCTCACTGAACAGTCAGAAGATGAGGAATTTCCAAATCGAGGAATTTGTGCGATGAAAAACAAGTGTATTAGTGAGAAAAAGGGAGAGGAACAAGCACTTGGACTTTGTATGATTTGTAAAACATGCGACCGGGCTTTTAGATCAGGAAAGACACTCGAAGAGATTGCGTTAATTGCAGAGGCAAAAGAAACTAAAAACAAAACAAAAGAAGTGGAAGCAGAAGGCACTTCCCTTTTTGCAAAAGCTGCATTGTCATTTATCGTGGCCTTGTTTGCAGGATAATACTAAGATTTCTTCCCCATCCAAAGCGTTTCACTTTCTTTTGCTTTGCTATTTTCAGCACGAAATACCATAAACAAATAATCTGAGAGCCTGTTGAGGTATTTTAATACTTCAAGGGGTACTGCTTCTTTTTGAGAAAGGGCGACAACAGCCCGTTCTGCACGCCGAACAAGTGACCGTGCATACATAATATGAACTGCACTTTCCGTACCTTGTGGAAGTAAAAAATTCTTGAGTGGCGGAAGTGATTGTTCAAACTCGTCAATTTGTTTTTCAAGCAGTTGAACAGATGACTCGTGTATTTGAAGTGGAGCTTTTGATAGTATTCCCCCGATTTGAAATAACTCCGTTTGAATTTGTGATATGAAAGATTTCGTCTTTCGCACTTTGGTGTAAAAACTGGCAATTCCCAAATAACTATTTGCTTCATCGATTGAGCCAATGGCCTCTATTCGTAGAGAAGACTTAGAAACTCTGTTTCTTTTTTTTGGATCTAGTTCGAAGAGTGAAGTTTTTCCCCGGTCACCGGTTTTGGTATAGATAGACATCAGCACTCACTGTGGCCACAGGTGTAACACTTGGCACAGCCTTCTTCAAAAACTAAGGTGTGACTGCCACATTCTGGGCACAAGTCTGCCTTTTGTTTTCCACTTAAAGGAAGTTCAGCTTGCATCATCATGCCGCCACTCGACTGCGCATCTGAAGGTGTTCCTCCAAAAAGAGACTGTTTCACTTCTCCATTGGTAGTGTGACCGTTTGATAATGCAACCCCATTCCCGTTGCTTACGCCATTTGGTACTGGCAAGTTCATGTTTTGTCGAAATCCGTAATGAGTGGCAATCGCAATACCAATGGCATCAGGCAAACTCATAATACGATTTGCTCCAAACCCTACTGATCGTC
>JAKAKU010000115.1 GCA_021824385.1 bacterium
CGAGAGCCGTACCATATACTAAATACTTTTCCCACAATATTACTGAATCGATTGCATAATTTTTGGTTACTGAATAATCGGTCATAAACTTTTTGAATGCTCTCCACTCACCGAGCGCGCGGTCGCCTTCTGGTGTTCTTCTGTAAAGTGCTTTGGATATAAACATGAGTAAAAACGAACATACTGCAACAATTATGGTTGTAATTATTGCGGGTACTAAATACATTCTTGCGATTTCGCCAAACAAGCGCACACCAAAAAACCAACCCAATATAGCCAAAATAAACATTCCTTTTTGAACACGTGAAGCTGCATCGTGGTCTACCACACTTCCCGCGGTAATATATCCCTTTTCGACGAGCATTTTAGGCACAACCTTTCGCCAGTCTTCCCAAAATTCTTTTGTTTTTGTGGGCTCACTCTTACCTTTTTTACTTATTTCACTCAAAAATATTGATTCGGAAGTATCTACAAAGAGGAAATCTAATAATTTTTTCTCTAAAACAGAAATTTTGGCATTTTTGTCAGAATAAGTGAAAATAATATCAGGCGCTTGGTTGAAGATTCCCAAGAATGGCTCTTTTTTGAGAATTTCAATCTTCAAAATCTTTCGTCTTGAAAGTTCAACGATGGTTGCAACAATCGACTTACCGGTGACAGTATGGTCCCACCGCATAAGACTTTCCACGAGTGCCGGTTCTAAATCGGTTGGGGGTTCGTGGAGAGATCCTGCCAAATTAATTTCGGGAACAGAAACATCGTTCCCATATTTGTACCATCGCACTCCCCAATAGAGAACAATTCCAATTGAAGCGACTGATATCAATACAAACACGAGGTACATGCCGTCCGAAAGAGCTCGATTAGTGAGTGTGCCCGACTGAAATTTTTTCTCTTCCGAAAAAATCTGCTCACGAGTTTTGTTATCACTTACTGCTATTCCCATTTGCCGCGGTAGTACTACTCTTACTTCAAAAAATGTTTTTGCGGGCAGATCTTGAGCATTAAAGGTTGCATAGGTATTGGTAGGGATCTCAATTTTGCCATTCAGAGGGCCATGTCCATACGCCCATACTTCATTATCAGGAACACTGGTTGGAAAATGAATCGTTGAGTGAACTTCATTACTACCCTTATCCCACTTTCCTCCAATAAGCTGCCAATAAAACTCAGAGGAATCGACGTGGTTTATATAAGCGTTTTGGAGTGAGTATTTCAGGAGAAAGGTGTGAATGTCGTTGTTTCCTCTATATGTCCAATTGAGATGATAATTGTTGTTGCTTTCAGAGACGGTATACTCGCTTGGAGTGAGAAGGCGCCCGTTGTCGTAAATCTTTAGATTTGAAACAGCTACTGGAGGGCAGCCACTACACCGCGGAGACAAATCTCGATCGAGGTATGCATAGCTAAATATTCCACTAAATGCATATATCCGTGTTTCAGTTACATCCGCTCTTCCTGACGAATCCAGCTTCACGTCAAAATCCACTGATTTAATGGTGTAGTCTTTCGCAAAAACAACACCCGTTTTAAAGAGAAACAACGCGAGTGCTACTATAATAATTTTCTTCATACTTATATTGTAACGCTTACCTCTTTTTTTATGATATCCTAAAGTCACTTGTATGATTCGAATTCCACGCACCAAACGGGGGCTTATGGCATATCTTTTTGCTATTTTTATGCTTACCTTTTCTATTTTTGAAACGAGCAATGCTCCCCTTCCTAAAAGAGTCGTACACGCACCCTCTCCTACTTCATTTCCCGCGACAGCTCCCGTTCTGGGTGACAAAACCGATGAAACATTTGTCGTGACTCGAGTAGTTGATGGAGATACCATCGAAATAGACACTGGTCAAAAAGTACGTCTTATTGGGGTAAATAGTCCAGAATCGGTCGACCCTCGAAAAACAGTACAGTGTTTTGGAAAAGAAGCATCGGACTACACCAAGTCGCGTCTATTAAATCAAAATGTACGGCTCATAAAGGATGTTTCTGAAACAGACCACTTTGGACGACTTTTGCGCTATGTATATAGAGGAGACGAGTTATTTAATAACACCTTGGTGCTAGAGGGGTATGCGTTTGCAACGAGTTACCCACCCGATATTGCCCACCAGAGAGAATTTCAGACAAGCCAGCGTACTGCAGAGTTTAATAACAAGGGCTTGTGGAAGGCGTGTCCTACACAAAAATAACTTTTCCCTCTTGTCCTCTACAACTAAGAATAGTACATTTTGTGTATGAATCCTGAACAGCCAAATAGTTTACCTGAGGAGCCGATACCAAATATTGAGCCTGGACAAGAAGGAAACCAGTCTGGAAAAATCGGTGTCATACACGACGAAACAGTTGCCCCTGATACTATGAAAATGGGCCCAAACGGGATTGAAACGACGGTTCCTACTACACAAGAAGGACTTGAAAACATGATAGCTCAAGGAAAAACTCCAACTAACGAACAAATCCTCAATGTCGCGAAAATGGAGGCAGCGCGAAAAAGCAAGTAATTTTTTTTGAAGTTTCTATTGTTTCGTGAAGTCTACTACGTAATCCAAATTTGGAACTCTCAAACTATCTTCTTTCAAGTCTGTCCCCGCAAGTTTTGAATCAAACTCGGTAAGGGCTTTCTCAATGTCCAAAACTTCCTGATCGGTCGCATATTGTGTTGGGTTCAAAACCTCGCCTACTGGGCTCGATGCTGGAATGGGGCTTGGGGAAGGGAGAATAAGTTCTTTTACTTGTCTTCCCTGCTTCGTGAAACTGGCAAGGATGAGAAGTACAAACAAGACAATTACAAATCCTCCCATTATCTTGAACTTTCGAGGTACTTTTTTCAGCATTTCAGGAATTTGTTTCGGATCGATTTTGGGAATATTCAATTTCTTTGGCCCACCTTTCGTGTTTACAGCTGTTGTATTCGGTGATGCTGTTGGGTTTTGTGGAGCAACAGCGGGATTCGATGGAACAGAGGTAGATGAGTTTGGAAGATTCACAACGGGTGCTGTTGCCACTGGTGGTACAGTTGGGGCAGATGACACAACGCCGGTATTTTGATTTTGTGGGTCCATATTATTTATATTTAATGCGTTTTAAAACTTCTTTTAAGTAACTGCTTGCTTCTTTAAGATATTGTAGCGAATCAACAAGGGTCTGAGTTACCTGACCATAAATAACACTCTTCTTTTGGTTTGTATTCGTCGGATCGGTTGAAGTGAGCTTTGAAATCAGGTCTTGTGCCGCAATTTCTTTGTCTTGGCTTCTCGTGAGCTTTTGGTCTGTTTGGAGCACCCACCGTTCAGATTCACTCGTATCAAGGTCACCATTGGCACGAATCTTACTAATTTTTGTTTTGGTTTGTGATAAGAGATCAGCAAGTTGATTTCTCAAAACGAATTCCTTGCCTTGAGGAATAGTTGAAAGCACTTCATATGAAAGTGTCTCCGTTATTGGAAAATGCAACTTGGCAGAATTGGAGTCACTCGTCAGGTCTTGCAAGCTTGCAGCACTATCAATTCTGTCATGATGTGTTTTCCAAAAGGCTACATCAGTATCTATTCGAGTAAAAAGTCCTTGTTTGGTTGTGTCACTCACTCCATCTGTTTCAGAAAGACGAAGGCGCAAGGCTACTAAATAGGCTTTCATCACATCATCACGAGCAATGAGCATTTTTGCAGTTGCGTCTTGAGCCTTTGCCTGAGAAGCAAGCGTTTTTGCTTGAAAGTACTGAGAGCGAGCAAGTACATAGGTTGAATGAGCAACATTGTACTGGTCGGTTACAAATACATAATCTTTGTAAGCTTTATTAAAATCAAAAACTTCTGGAGTTGGACTTGGAGAAGCAGTTGCTGCTGCACTGCTCGCAGAAGGTGAGGCGTCTTGCGCATGAACAGAAACAATTCCCACAAGCAAAAAAACAACGGCACTTAGAATTGCAGTAATCCGTACATATCTCATATCTTATTGTATGACACTTATTTCAGAAATAGCAAAGGCCTCTGTCACACGGGACCAGAGGCCTACCACATATACCTACTCGCTCGGGGCGACAATCACCCAATAGTTGGCGGGAACAACCTGTTCCTTTTGAACTTGTGTTCCATTTTCCACTACGGTAATTCTAATTTTCAAGACCCCTCTTACCTTTGCTTGAACTTCATTGAGAAATTCAACATTGGGAAGCATAAATACTTCCATGTTTCCAAACGATGGTTGCTCCACATACCCCACGCCGGGGAGCATGTATTCAAGCTTCACGACCTGTTCGAAAACACAGGTTTGATGCAAAAGCACCTTAACCCACTTTCGCTTCTTGAACTTTTCAGCAACACCTACTTTGGGACTGGACGTTTGTGATGCCGCGGCCCCAACTGCTTCTCCGGCTGGAACCCATCCGGGCTTTCCGTTGTCATCAACGACCCGGACAATCGGGGTAGCTTCACCTCGCGAAATTTTTCGTCCAAGATTTGATAACCAACCACCGGCCGCTTTTGATATTCCATCGGCAGGCTCTTGGCCGTTCGCAAGCTCAACATAAATTTCCTGTGAGCGCACCGGATTTCCGGTACGTCTGTACACTGCCAATGCTGCATCTACGATCTGCTGTTCTGTAAACTTCATCTCAAGATACCTTTCTATCAGCGAGATATATATGTGCGGAGGCAATTATAGGGCTTATAGTGAGAGAAATCAATTTTTTTTGATATAATACGCTTTGTATTTTTTAGTCGGTACTTTTAAAGTCTAGGAGTAATAATGAATAGTCAAACGTGGCTTGATAACCTCGGAAACGCACTCCAACAGTGGATGAAAAACTCCCCAGAGCAAACCATTGATGGTCTTGCCGAAATACTGGGGGTAAGCAGGCGTGTTGTATTTCGTGTTATGAAGGGCGAATACATTATCGCTGAAAAATCGGACCCGAACTTCTATGCCAAGTTGTTTCGAATTACAGCACTTCCTGAAGCTGACCCGCGAGGTCTTCCTCCTGAAAAGAATGGAAGACTCCGCGCATGGAGTAATGAGCGGCTGGAGGCTTGGTGGAACATGTATTATCCACAAGATTACATCGCCAAATCAGCAGTCGATGAACACCCAAATCCATGGGTTGAGTTCTTTTATAAGGAACTTTTGGAGCTGAAAAGTGGTAACCCTGAAGCGAGGGAAACATTTTACAGACGAAATCATTCGACGTTGGGGGAGATTATCCAACTGTTGCAAGTTTTGAATCAACGAGAAGCTGAGCGCGAAGAAAGTTTGCGCCTTATGGAGGTACTTACTAAATGAAAACACTTACCCTGCAACTCAATGTTGCAAGCGCAGTACTCGCTCTCGGCCAAGGATATAAGTTTCTTGATGCCATTTGGGCCTACCCTGAAAACGCCCTCGATGCAGTTCAAGCGGTTCTTATGAACTATCCAAACGAAAACTATGTGCCGCAGGTTTGGATACGACTTACGCAAGATAAGCTCACCATTTGGGATAACGGCATTGGTATGAACCCCTACATGCATCCAAACGCAACAGAACGCGCGAAGGAATATGTGAGTGGGAATCTTACCAATATCGTTGATATATGGAATGACCCAATGATAGATCAGGGGTCGCGACATTCACTCGAATGGACCATACAATGTATAGCACTGTCTCCAAAGCTCGCAACGCTTTCGCCAACCATACGAGGAGAAAAAGGAACAGGAGCCAATGCATACCTGAGTATTGCAAATCGCGTCGACGTGTTTACCCGTCCGCACCCAGCACTTGCTCAAAAGGGGTACTATCCAACAAAACGGAAAGCACTTACCTATGCACTAACCCGACCAACAAAAACGGAATTGGAATCGGGAGTTATTAGTGCCATGATTGATGAATATGATGAGCCACTTAGCGATCCGTTCGGAAGACCGATGCCTCATGGCACCATCGTTGAGATTTCAGATTTTCATGCGGGAGTGCTGGAAAAGTTGAATGCCAAAGCTCTCGCCCGAATTGTATCTAAGGAAGCCGGTGATCAAGCAGAGCTCGTGCAAATTTGTTCAACACTTCCTTCGGAAAAGTCAGTCACCAGAAACAAATGGCTGAGGGTTCCAAATACAGAAGTGTTTGGTAAACCAATTCTCTTGTCGACACTTACCAATCGTGGTGACAATGCGAGTTTTGCCGTACGAATATTTCTCGATTTGTCGGGAAACAGAAAAGAACTCTATGTCACCAAACGTGGGGGCAAGAAATTTCTTCTGACTGAGATCAATGCTTTCAACTGTTTTCCATGGAATGAACTGGAGGGAACCATTGAGTTCCCCGAATATCCGGGGGTTAATACGTGGAATCCCACAAAAACCGAGCTTTTAAACACAAAGCAACGCACTTTTTGGGAAAACACCCTGAAAGCGCTCGAGCCAACACTTTCTGACGAAATTTCAAAGGCAAAAGCTACACTCGACAAACGAATTTTTGATGGACTGGCTCGCCAAACGAGTGACGCTGTGCGAGAAGTGCTTTCCAAGTTGTCTGCATTCTCTGGTGGGTCGTTTGTAGCCTCCCCTGTCTCAAGCGGATTGGGAAGTAAAGCAAAGCCTACAAAGACACATGTCGACACGGGCAAGATTGTAGTTACCGTTTTGACCGAACACCAGAAAGGGTATCCACTTGCAGTAGTTGAATTGCAAGGAAACGGGGTGAAGTTACGGAAACAAACTGGTCGAAGTGGAAAGATAAACTTTGGAAAAGGCTACGGAGCGGGTGATTACACGATCACACTCGTCCAGTTGCCCAAAGATGTTCATCTGAGGGGCAACCAGCGCGTTGTTCGAAAAATGGGCAAGAATATGGAAGATATTGGCCATATTTTCAGCGTGGAAACTGGCACACCACCACCTGAGGTTCGACATCGATCGCCAACATTCAAGGCGTTTTTTCGAGCATTCGATGACCCAGATGTTCCCTTCAAACAACTTTTGAAGGAGTCGGGCGTTGTTGAATTTAATATTGCAACAGATGCGTTTCACTTGGCCATTGTAAACAATGATGAACAAATGAAGCGGATTCTCATTGCCCAATATACTGTTGGGGCTTTGAAGCAATATTGCGACGAAGAGCAGATTCCGTTTGATCTCTACGAGATGAGTGTTGCCTTCGGCGACCTTGTTGCACGACTGCTCGAAGACTCCTAGTGTTAGGTTCATCCCTTCAGCCAACTGGCTGGAGGGATTTTTAATAGACTACTTTTACGCGACCAAAATCAAACTCTGCAGTTGAACTTGTAAGACTCAAAAATTGAACGCGGTATGTATTGTTTCCACTAAAGAAATTCATTCTTCCCGAAAGCGTTAACGTCGGCGCTTTTACATCTGTGAGAGAAATTTCACTCCCTGACACTGCCACATTGTTGGTTGTGTCATACAATCGAAACTTCACTTGCCCGCTTCCTCCTACTAAATACCCGAGCGCTTCCCAGGTAAAATAGGCACTATTTCCATAATCTGAGGCCTTCAATTGAAAGTCCGATCCAACCACATCTACCCAACTCGTGCTGGTCGTTTGTGCATTTCCTCCATATATCGGCAGATAGGTTACTTGAGTTGAGTGCGGTGCTGTTGTGGGAGTAGCTGACGCTTTTGGACTAGCTGTGGTTGAGACCACTGGAGTTGGAACGGGGGTCACAAACACTTGAACAACTCGTCCACTCTCTCCTGCTTCTGGAAAAGAGGTGTTTTGTACGACCGTTTGAAGCGGACGTGTTTCAAGGGCATCAATTCGCTTATCATTAAAGCTCACATTTTGTTGAAGTTTTACTAAATTCAAAAACAGAAAAAGACTTCCTGACGCAAGAAGAACAACCAAAATAAGGTTAACCTTTGAAAGATTCATCACTCACAGTATATCCTTTTTCTTCAATTTGATCTCTCATTTTGTCTGCTTCTTCAAAGTTTTTCTGAGCTCTCAGTTCTTCTCGCTTTTTGAGAAGTTCTTTTATTTCAGCGGGTATTTCTTTGGCTTTTTGCTCTCCTTTGTCTAATTGGAGTCCCAATACTTCATCAAATAGTTGCAGAAGATCTCGTTTGTCCGCGCGTGGAATGTTACTTTTTAGCGCCTCCCAAACAATTGCCAAAGCCTGAGGAAAGTTGAGGTCATCTGAAATGGCGTTTTTAAAGCGGTCACGGTATTCAGTTATTTTCTGAAGCTTCTCAGCTGACAAAATAGTTCGATCCTCCGCTTCTTCTTCGTTACATGAGGCAAATGCATTTCGGAGTTTGGTAAGAGCAGTGGCCGCGGCTTCTAGCCCATTCCAAGTAAAGTTAAGAGGGCTTTTGTAATGAGCAGTTAAGTAAAAATATCTCAGTGCAAGTGGGTCAAAACCTTTTGCTACCACATCACTTACTGTATATGCATTTCCCAAACTTTTTCCCATTCGCTTTCCATCCACTTTCAAAAATGCACTGTGTACCCAATATTTTACAAACAGTTTATTGGTGGCTCCTTCACTTTGAGCAATTTCATTGGGGTGATGCGTTGCACGAAGGTCTTCTCCACCCGCGTGAATATCAAAGGTCTCCCCAAGGTACTTCATGCTCATCGCAGAACACTCGATGTGCCATCCGGGGAATCCCACCCCCCATGGGCTCTCCCATTCCATTTGCCGTTTTAACGACTCATCATCACGCGCCGGATCAAACGCTCTTCCTCCCGCATAACTAAACTTCCAGAGTGCAAAGTCCCGCGCGTTTCGCTTCTCAGGGTTTGGCTCAACACGAGCGCCTTCCATAATACTGTCTAAGCTAGAAAGCTCACCATATTTTCTGTGCGTATTTGTTTCATATTTTTCAGTATCAAAATAAATACCATCGCTCGTCGCATAGGTAAGCCCATTTTTTTCAAGGCGTGTAATAAGTTCAATTTGTTCCGGAATATTGTCTGTCGCCTTAGCAAAAATTTTCGGCTTTATATAGTTGAGCGCATTAAAATCTTTCAAAAAAGCATCAGTGTAAAAACCGGCTACTTCCCATGCAGTTTTCCCCTCTTTTTTCGCCGACTTTTCGAGCCGGTCTTCTCCCCGATCTGCGTCACCTTCGTTGTCACCAGTCAAATGCCCTACATCGGTAAGATTTATGACATAGTCAACGGTGTAGCCATTGAATTGTAGGGTTCGAACCAGTAAATCGCTTGTTGCGTAGGTTCGCATATTTCCAATGGTTACGAATGAATATACCGTAGGGCCACAGGTGTACATACCCACCGCTTTGGGGTGTAAGGGTACAAAATCTTCTACTTTTCGACTTAATGAGTTATAGAGTTTCATGAATTCTAATATGGGCCAATGATACTATGAAAACACACTTTTGTAATAGTGCAAGAATTTTTCACTTTAATAAGTATCACCATTTCCGATAATCCAATTGTCTTTTTCAAAAATATGTTTTGAAAGGAGCTCCTCATTGTGAACTTTTACCGTGAAGTAATATTTCACTCGTTTGGGTGATCGCTTGAGATATCTCCCGCGCGAAAAATACGTCTTCCAATATTCACAATCGAGAACTCTATATACAAGTAAATAACACCCTGATGTATATGCATACTGTTCCAGAGCCTTCAATAGAGACTGCGTGTTTTCATGAGAATCCTCTTTAGAAATAATTTCATACACATACATCCTCGATTTTTGGACTACCAATACAACATATCCTACATCTCGGCCCAAAATTTCAACTCTAAAGAGTTGGTATGTATTTTCTGGCTTTGTTACGTATCGCCAATGGAGATACTCGTAGTCTTTATAGATTTGAAAATGGGTGCTCTTTTGAGGAACAAAATCGTGATCAAAGTCTGAGATTTTAACAAGATTTGCACTAGTGTTTTGGGCTCTAAAAATAACCTTAATATACTGAGTAAATTCACCAACAACATGATAGCCATAGCTTGATGAGTTGCGGTCAACTTGTACTCCAAGAGCATTCGACGACCCTATACTTATGTCGGTATTTTTTGAAACTTCTTCATATACTTTTTTTGAAAGTTTTGAAATAAGTCCTTGCCCCCGATGGTCTGGTAGAGTGGCCATATCAGCACACACCATTCCTCGGTAAACTCTCTTTTCTTGTGAAATGGCTATTGGGATATTTGAATACTGGCTTACAACGCGCCCCTGGGGTGTAACCGCAACATAGCTCACAGCCATACGATTGGCACGGCGTGTTAAAAACTTCCATTCAACGAGCTGATGTACATCACTACTTTGGAGAGGAAAAGAAGTTTTAATAAGGTCCTCAAAAGAAGATACATATTTTTTAGACAGTGCAACCAGCTTATATTCCATACTCATTATTATGCTGTCCAACACGGGGTGCGGGTGTATATTCAATATTTTTGTCGCTTGAGAAGGTAATACTTTTCCCCGGAACAACAAACTCTCCGACATCAGGGTTATTTATTTTTTTAAGAAACTCTCGGTCATAATTGTCTTTTTCGTCAAAAACGTCTGCCATCGAGTACACATACGAAGCCGGAATTCCCTGTTCAGTCAAAACATCTACCACACGATTTTTGGGTAGTTTTTGCAAAACTGATTCTACAAAGAGTGTCAATTGTTCAGTGTTTTTGAGTCTGTTTTCATTTGAAATAAACAATTCTTTTTCAAAATCAACTCCGTATTGAGTCGCAATTTCAATAAATTTGTTCCATAAACTTTCGTTTCCGATAGCAACAACAATCTGTGTGTTGTGTGCGTTATAAACGCCAAAAGGAGCTATCAGGTTGTCTTTATTGCCTGTCCGTTCTGGATTTTTTTTCGTTAGTGAATATTCGATCAAATTGCTTTCGAGCAAATTCATTGCCGACCCCTTCATGGAAACGGCAATTGCCTGACCAAATCCCGTTTTTTCTCTCGAAAAGAGTGCTGATGAAATTGCAAAGGCAAGAGTCATGCCAGAAAAGGCATCTACAACGGATGGACCAATTTTCATAGCCTGCTCTTTAGTACCGGTAAGAGACATTAACCCGCTTTCAGCCTGTGCGAGTATATCGTAGTATTTTTTGGTTGAATTTTCTCCCAGTCCTGAGAGTGAAGCATAAATAAGAGACGGGTTTATTTTTTGTAAAATTTCATAATTAATACGCAATTTGTATTTGGTTTGAGGGGCAAGGTTTTCAACAAAAACGTCGCTTTGTTTTACAAGCTCGTATAAGATCTCAAGATCATGAGGATTCGTAAGATCAAGTGTTATCGCTTTTTTATTTCTGTTTAGTATTTCAAAATACCCACTCCACTCGCCTTTCAATGGAGGAAAAAAACGTGCTTCATCTGGAGCGCTTTTATTTTCTATCTTTATAACTTCTGCACCGTAATCAGCAAACATGCGGGTTGCAAACGGGGCACTAAAAACTTTGGTGAAATCAAGAATTCGAAGTCCTTTAAAAATATGTGACATTTTTAGCCCTTTCCGCTCCCTTGTTTTGTTTCTCCTTGTTTTCTATTTGAAATAAGTGAAGTCACCGCTTTTTTTGCTTTTCCCATGGCCTTTCTTATTTTTCCTTGTGGTGCCATAGTTTCAACAGGAGACTCTTGCACCTGTGCATCCATTTTTGTTTGAACTGCTTGATTGTATGTGGCAAGCTATTGGTTCTTTTGTGCACGCATTTGAGCAAGTCTTTCTTCGAGATTTGCGA
>JAKAKU010000027.1 GCA_021824385.1 bacterium
ATGAGTGGCAATCGCAATACCAATGGCATCAGGCAAACTCATAATACGATTTGCTCCAAACCCTACTGATCGTCTTCCTCCAATTCCGGACAACTGTTCACTAATTTCAAGCGCGCGTTTCTTGGCAGAAATACTCCCACGCATTCTGAGTGTTGCCGAAATCATACGACCAAGAGCTTCAGCAAAGGCTGCAATATCACTGCCTGCATTCCCTACATTCACAAAAAGCTCGAGTGGCTCACCGTCGGCATCTTCATTTATAGTTATAAATGCTTTTCCAGAAGGAGTTTGCATTTTGTATGTCGCGCCTTTCACCACAAATGGTCGATCGATTAAATAGTCGCCAAGTGTTACTTCCTTAACTTCTTTTTTCTCCTCTTTCTTTTCATCTTTTACATTTTCTAGTACCCCGGCTCTACTTCCATCTCTGAAGAAGGTGATTCCTTTGCAGCCCATTTCATACGCCTCAGTGTACAAACGCTTCACATCTTCAACAGTGTAGTTATTTGGAGCATTCACAGTTTTACTAATTGAAGAATCGGTATACTCCTGCACTTTCGCTTGTACTTTTAAGTGTTCTTCAGGTGATAAATCCATGGCACACACGAAATAGTCTGGTTTTGTTTCATCTGGATGTGCTTTTTTCCACGCTTCAAAAAGAGGATGATACACCATGTGCTCGCCTGTTCTGTCTTTTCTCTTAAATTCAAAATTGTACACTGGCTCAATTCCAGAACTTACATTTGAGAGGAGTGAGGTTGTACCGGTTGGTGCCTGTGTCAAAAGTACTGCATTTCGAATGCCTTTTTTGGCAATATTTTCGCGAATATATTTTGGAAGTCTTTTGATAAAATAGCCTTCCAAATACTTCTCTTTATCGTATTTTCGGAATGATCCTTTATCACCTGCAATTTCAGACGAAGCCCAATAGGCATTATCCCGAATTGTTTTGTAAATTTTATCAATTATCTTCACGCTTTCGTCACTGCCATACGCCACTCTCATTTTAATTAACGCGTCACCCAGTCCCATCGTACCAAGCCCTGTTCGTCGTATATCCATTTGTCGCTCGTATGTTTCCTTGTAGAAATAAAAGTTCGCATCACACACATTGTCCATAAAACGCATGGAAACTTGCACGTCGGAAGCCAGTGAATCGTAATCAAACTCCCCATTTTCGTTTACATATGCGGTGAGATTCATTGCGCCCAAATTACAAACAGACCATGCCCCAAGCGGTTGTTCACCACACGGATTTGTCGCAATAAGTTTCTCGAAGTACCACGTATTGCTGCGTTTATTCGAACGAGTTATAAAATGAAGTCCCGGTTCAGCACTCTTCCAAGCTGCTTCCCCAATCATATCCCAAATTTTCTTTGCCTTTACCGTTTCGTATACTACGACTTTCTTGCCGAGCTCTTTCCATTTATCGATGTCACCATCCCAAACTTCATCATAATCCTCTTCTGCTGCAAAGTCGGGGAAAACCAAGTCCCAATCACGATCCGCTTTCACGGCTTCCATAAATTCATCTGATACACACACAGAAAGATTGGCTCCAGGGATTTTAGTAAGATCTTCTTTCACCTTGATAAACTCTTTAATATCAGGATGCCAGTCGTTTAACATAAGCATCAGGGCTCCACGTCTGCTTCCGCCTTGCTGAATAACATCGTGGTTTGCAGTTGAATACAGAGACGCCCAGTTGACTGGCCCACTTGAAGTACCGTTGACTTTTCGTACTCTGGCTCCGCGGGGCCTCAATGAACTGAGGTTTACTCCCACTCCTCCAGCGCGAGATTGAATTTCAACCGTCTGCGTAATGTTTTCCATGATTCCCCCACGTGAGTCTTTTGGAGATGGAATCACATAACAATTAAAAAATGTTACTTCGTACCCAGTTCCAGCACCAGATAAAATGCGCCCACCCGGCACAAATTTAAAGTCCTTCATAACGTTGTAAAACTTCTCTTCCCATTGTGGCTGATCTTCGGGCTTTTCAAATTGAGCAACACCTTTGGCGACACGCATCCACATTTGTTCAGGATAACTTTCCATCGAAGAACCGTCCTTGTCTTTTAATGAATAACGATCCATAAAAACAGTTTGTTGAAGTCCTGTTAATTCTGTTTTCGAAGAAATTTCACTCTCGGGGATATAAAAAAGTTTGCTTTTTCGAGGGTCTATAAATTCGCCGTTCTTGTTCTTATCTAAGCCTTTGTTTTGAGTCTTTTTGTATTTAGCCATACCGATAAAAAATTTTAGAGTGTGTTTTTTTCTATTAATTTTTCAAAGTCAGTCAGATCTTCAAACTGAAAATAAACACTTGCAAATCGTAACCAGGCCACCTTATCAACTTTCTGCAAATACTTCAAGATGGTCCTTCCAATTGTGTGAGACGACACTTCTTGCGAATGTTTTTTTATAATATCTCGCTCAACTCGGTTCACGACATCTTCGACAAGCGTGAGAGAAACAGGACGCTTCTCGACAGCTCTCATAATTCCCTTCCGAATCTTCTCGCGATTAAATTGTTCCCGTCTTCCATCCTTTTTGACAACCCAAATAGTTGTTTCTTTCACCCGCTCTATCGTTGAAAAACGTTTATTGCACTTAAGGCAGCATCGTCTTCGTCGCACCCCAGTACCCTCTTCCACCACTCTACTTTCGAGAACTTCACTTTCGCTTTTTCCACAGAACGGACATTTCATGAATGAAACATTTTTACGCTACCAGCAGTAGCAAGATTCATAATGCACCACTACATATGTGATGTCAACATAGCAATTTTAAAACAACTGTGGAGTTAGAATGGGTTAGCTGGAGGGTTCATCTGCAAGTTTTCCATTTGTGCGCGAACTTTATCATAGAGCATTTTGGAGGTACTGAGCATTTTTGAAATTGTTGGCCGCGCATCATCTCCACAATTTGACATAACATTCTCGAGTATCTCACGGTGTTTCAGGGAAGAATATGCGAGCTGCCTCAATGCATCATTATTGTTTGGATCCTCGCTTCGGGACAGTGTTTCATAGGAATTTGCCAGATAGTTTTCAGCTTTATCAAAAGTTGCAATCGCTTCTGCTGAATTGTCTTCATTCCACAATAGGTTTGCTGCGGCAAGTCGCTTATCTGCCAGATGTAATTCAAATCGTGATTTATCAACAAGGTTTTGAGTGAGCTCTAAAGAGACTTTGTCCCGAAAGGCTTTAGCAGTCCATAGCGGGCTTCCTGGCAAGACAGCTCCCGGATGAGGAAGACCGTACGTAATGGTTACTTGTGGTGAAGGGCGCGGATTAAAGAGATCGCGGGCCCCATAGGCATATTTAATAGAGGAAGTTTCAATTAAAGAAACAATGAGGATAAAGAGGGCAAAAAAAACCGCGGCGACTCGAGTAACAAATCGAAATGCCATAGTATAGGTAAGAACACTATAGTTGCCTACCTCACTTGAAGTCAAATCTCCATACAATTAACGAAACAATAGAATTGGCCACGCCCACATTATGTGAAGAAGAATAGGTGCGACAATGTTTTTGGTTCGAGAAAAGATAAACGACGCCCCAAACCCAAACATGAATATAAGAAACAAGTACACGCTCCCCTGATACAAGCTCAGATGCCAATCAAAAATAACCTGCGGAACATGAATAATCGTCCACCCCAGAGAAGAAATAATATTTGCATACCATTCATTTTTGAGGATGAAACTGAGTCTGTTAAAAATAAAGCCACGGAATGCAATTTCTTCAGAAACCCCCGTTATAAAAGATAATGCAAGCGAAAAATAGAGTGCGAGCGGCGTAATGTTTCCCAGAGCTGATGCGCCAGCCCCTTTAAAATAGTTAATATAAAAACCTTCAAATGCAAAGAGTGCTCCGAGCGCAATGGCAAAATAAATAGAGGAAAAGAGCTTTTTCATGGTGATCCCTAAACTTTCCATTCCGAGTTTCTCTTTTCGTAGAAAAATAAATACTGGAACAAGCCATATAACGGGCTTTACGATAAGCTCGTCGAGCGGATCGGGAAATTGAAATAGAAGTCGGTAAAACCCCCAAACGATGAGAAGATATGTAAAAAACAAAGTCACATGCTTAATTTGCAAATCCTTCATATACTTATTTTACACTCTCTAAAGACTGAGTCGATAGCCATCACAACTTGCGTTAGTTTTTCGCCTGCCTCTTCACGACTTATGTCACGTGAATCTTTTGGAAACCAGTGAAATACCAAATTTCGACATTCGCGCCATGCGTCCCAAAGTTGGTTTGGAAGATCCTCGCCCCCGCAGTACTTTGCAAGTTTGCCATATACCCACTGTTCGTCACGCGCTTTCGGGTCAAGGCTTGGGTTTAAGGCTTTCCCAATACGAAACCGTGTTCCTTCGTACTCCCCAGCATCGATAAACTGCATGTCCAAAAACAATTTCTTTAAAAAGCCTTCATAAGCTTTACTCATTGGAAACACAATAAACGAATAATCATGATAACTGTCTAAGGTATTTGAAACACGAAGCAAATCAAAACTTTGGAGCATAAGTTCCTGCAGGTCCCTCCCAACATATTCCCACCAGGGTCGTTTTGTAAGATCTATTAGACGAGCTTCCTTCATACGCATATTGAGTGTATCACACCAAAATGCGGTATAATTGGGATGTGAAAAAAAAGACAAAACGAGTTGTATCCCGCAAGAAGCGCTCCCTAAAACAAGTCGAAACTCCGATTGCAGTTGTTGACGTTGCGCCAGGAAAACTCCACTGGTTTAAAAAAATCTCGATTCAAATCACCAAAAAGAAAATTGGGGTGTTGGCCCTCATTGCTATTCTTCTTATCGGTGCTTTGTCTATTTGGGTGCTTTGGGGTATTCCACTTCCCGACAATCTTTCTCAAAACCAATCAGTTTCAACAAAACTCCTCGATAGAAACGGTAAATTAATTTACGAAATTTATGCTGACCAAAGAAGAACTCCAGTCAAACTTTCCGACGTTCCAGAGTATATGAAGGAAGCCACTATTTCAATCGAAGATAAAGACTTCTATACTCATGGTGGTTTTTCAGTGACAGGCATATTGCGCGCTGCGTATAAAACTGTATTCCAAAGACAGCTTGAAGGAGGTTCAACACTCACCCAACAATTGGTAAAAAGCGCGCTTCTTACCCCTGAGCGCACCGTACGGCGTAAGCTTCGTGAATTCTTTTTGTCTGTTCTCGTTGAGGCTCGTTATTCAAAAGACCAAATTTTAGAACTCTACTTAAATCAGATTCCCTATGGCTCTACAGCATATGGAATAGAGTCGGCAACTCAACTTTATTTTGGTAAATCGAGTAAAGATTTAGATCTTGCACAGTCAGCACTATTGGCTGGCCTTACGGCATCTCCTACAAGGTACTCACCATTTGGAGCAAACCCTGAACTCGCCAAAGAGCGTCAAAAAATAGTACTTCGCCGTATGGTTGAAGACAAAAAAATCACCCAACAACAGGCCGACGATGCATACAACGAGCCACTCGTCTTTGCAAAACCTAACTCCCTCGTGGCCCCCCACTTCTCGTTGTGGGTGAAAGACCAACTTGCTTCAATGTTTGGGGATAGCGTTGTAGAACAAGGAGGACTTCGTGTTACCACAACCCTCGATCTCGATTTACAAGCCTCAGCTGAAGCAGCTGTCTCACGCGAAGTTAAGAAGTTAGTTAAGCAACATGTAGGAAATGGCGCCGCAATAGTTACCTATCCAAAGACGGGTGAGATTTTGGCCATGGTGGGATCTAAAGACTATTTTGCAACAGACGAAGATGGAAAGGTAAATATCATTTTCGCAAATCGACAGCCAGGATCATCTATTAAACCGTTAAATTACGTTCTCGCACTCAGAGACAAAAAAATCACGCTCTCTACTCCGCTTGCAGATATACCTACGTGTTTTGCAGTGCCTGGACAAGAGCCATATTGCCCAGTGAACTACGATGGAACTTTTCATGGAGCTACTCAAACACGGTTTGCACTCGGCAACTCATACAATATCCCTGCCGTAAAAATTCTCGCTTTAAACGGCTTGGAGAACTTTGTGAACTTTGCCCGTGACATGGGACTCACAACATTCCAAGATGCCAAAAATTATGGATTGTCACTCACGCTCGGAGGTGGGGAGGTTCGTGCTTATGACATGGCCGAAGCATACGGGGTCTTCGCAAACGGTGGAGTGAAGCAGCCGTTATATGGAATAAAAAAAGTTGAAACGTGGAGCGGTAAAGTGCTTTATGAGAATAATGTAGATCCTTTGAGCGGACCGCGAATACTTGAGCCTGATGTGACCTATCTTATTAGTCACGCGCTGCAAGACAACAATGCCAGATCGGCTGCTTTTGGACCAAGTTCATACCTAAATGTTTCAGGACATCCTGAGGTTTCTGTTAAAACAGGAACAACCAACGATAGACGTGACAATTGGACCGACGGATACACCTCACAAGCCGTTGTGGTTGTGTGGGTAGGAAACAATGACAACTCTCCAATGAGTGGCGCCGTGTCTGGAGTCTCAGGTGCATCTCCTATTTGGAATTCTATTATGAAAAATGTTTTGGATAAAGCAGGCAAAGGTTTTTACTCATCCGCTGATAAAGGTCCCGCCTGGCCACAGCAACCAGAAGATGTTGTTGGTTCAATGATTTGTGCCAATACTGGATTTTTACCAAATGATGCCAGTAACGGATGTCCTCAGCGTTTTGAGTTTTATCTCCCCGATACTGTTCCTGCGAATGGAGCAACACGTGAAGATCTTTCATTTGATCGATCCAAAAACCAATACTTCCCCAATTCCGACGGAATTGCGCCGGAAAACTTACAAACAGAAAATCATTTGGTGGTGACAGATCCACTCGGGTCAAAGGTGTGTTTAGACTGTGCATTCCCTATGGGCCAAATTAATATTTCGTATCCCGTTTCGATACGACAAAACTCCACCCCGCAACCATAACGAACTTGACAAGTATAGAGTTATAGGATATACTTCTTTTTAAGTCAGTCTCGCACCTTTCAGCTCTCCGTCAGATAATGACGGGAGCATAATGTTTACGAATATTCTTATTCTAAATATCATGCTCCTTTTATTTTCCCTCTTCTCTCCCCCCACTTCAAAAGATTAAACTATATGAATAGATGACGAGGAAGACACACTCCTTAAAGAAAACTCGCAGGCATTCTCCACTTCAAACACTTCTTCTTTTCGTAGGCAATCCTTTTTACAAACTCCTTGAGTTAATTTTAATCTCCGCATTTTTTTTGAGTAGTTTAATAAAACAAACCGTGCTATTTATTCGGTTTAGTAGACTGAATCGTGGACTTCTTTTCATTGCACCTCTTTTGTTGTTGTGTATTAGTGGTGCGCTTTTTTATCAAAACATGCAAGAAGTTTTTGGAAACCTCCCCGATGTAAAAACACTTCCGACTTACAATAATTTTGCTTCGACAAAACTCTATGATAAAGATGGAAATCTTCTGTATAAGTTTTATACCGATGTGAATCGTTCTCCTGTCTCCCTTTCAGATATTCCGCTTACCGTTCGCCTGGCAACAATTGCAAAAGAAGACAAGAACTTTTATTCGCATCGTGGCATTTCTTTTTCTGCACTGATGAGGGTGTTGGTAAATTGGGTCAAAACGGGGACACTCGGAGGAGCTTCTACTATTACTCAACAACTGGTTAAAAATGTGTATCTTACTCCCGAACGAACTATCGCACGGAAGATAAAAGAGATGGTACTGGCAATACAAGTCGAGCAAACGTTCTCCAAAGACCAAATACTAGAGTTTTATTTAAATCGAGTGCCATATGGAGGAACTGCATACGGCATTCAAGAGGCTGCACGCTCATATTTTGCAAAAGATGCAAAAGATTTGAATTTGTCTGAAGCTGCGTATCTTGCCTCGCGCCCACAAAGTCCGTCAACGAGTAGAACCGATCAAGAAGCGACAAACGGTGCAAAAAGTCAGGTGCTCATGCAAATGTTTGAGCAAGGATTTATCACTGAAAAAGAGCTCCTCGATGCGACAAATCAACGACTTACTTTTGGACAAGATACACTGTTTTCGGTTGCACCACACTTTGTAATGTTTAGCGGTGACTTACTTCAAAAGCAATTTGGACAAAGCGTGTGGACTGCAGGATACAATGCATATACAACACTTGATCCACGTATTCAAAAAATATCTGAAGATGCCGTTTCTAAAGAACTTAAAAAAATTGCGAGCTTACATGTAACCAATGCAGGTGTCCTTGTTTTAAATGTTAAGACGGGAGAAATTTTAGCCATGGTCGGTTCCCACGATTACAATGATGTAAAAAACGATGGGAATGTAAATACTACTGTTGCACTTCGACAACCAGGAAGTTCAATAAAAGTGGTCAATTATGCCTATGCCCTCTCACATGGATATACTCCTGCGAGTATTCTTGATGACTCTCCAACCGTGTTCCCACAGAGAGGTTCACCTCCCTATAAGCCAGTGAATTATGACGGTCGATATGTTGGAAAAATTAGCTTAAGAAACGCACTTGCCCAGTCAAGAAATATTCCAGCCATAAAAGTACTTGCGAGTTACGGTGTTGAAAAGATGGTAAATCAAGGCAAACTAATGGGGATTACTTCCTGGAATGATACTTCTCGTTTTGGGCTATCGTTGACACTCGGTGGAGGTGAAGTCACGCTTATCGACCTTGCGCATGTGTACTTAACGATTGCAAATTATGGAAAACGCATTCCTATAACGGCGTTTAAAACCATTCATGACGAACACTCAAATATCTTCGCAAATTGCGTAGGTGGGATGTGTGAGACTGAGCAAGTACTCTCCCCTGAAGTTGCGTTTCAAATTATCACCATTTTGTCTGATAATATTGCTCGTACCCCAAGCTTTGGCCCTCGCTCTGCACTTGTGATTCCGTCACACCCAGAAGTAGCAGTAAAAACTGGAACAAGCAATAATTTGAGGGACAACTTAACGGTAGGGTTTAATCAAGATTATTTGGTTGCGGTTTGGGTTGGAAACAATGACGGATCTCCAATGAGCCGAGTAGCTTCTGGTGTGACTGGAGCAAGCCCTATATGGCATGACATCATCACAGAGCTTACGAAAGACAGGATTTCGACTTCGTGGGCAGTTCCTGGAAATATTGTTCAAGCCAAATCTTGTACTGGGTCACCCGAATGGTTTATTAAGGGAACTGAGCCGAAAAACAATTGCCAACTTGACGTAAATGGACAAGTTGCAACGCTTCACTGAGATTGTCCTTCGTAAATGAGTTGTGAAAGAATTGGTACTGTTTTTTGCGCTTCGCTTTCTACAATTCCTCCTGTTAACAAAACGACAACATAGGGATTTTCTGAAAAAACAACTCCAGCATCGTTTAGCACATGAACTTCACTTCCATATTTATGTGCTACCCGTATATTTTCCGGTATCCCCTTCGGTAAGTAGTTCTCATAGATAGTTTTTGTTAACGAATCAAACAGTAATTCTTTAGATTTCGTTGAAATTATTCTTCCGTCATATATTTTTTGAAGGAGAAGTGCAACGTCAGATGGCGTCGTCACATTTTCTTTTATATCGGTACTTTTCATACCCAGCTCATGAGCAAACGCATTGATTGTTTCGTCAGTAAAATAGTTTCTCATAATGGTAAAGGCAGTGTTGTCTGATTCATGCCCCATATACTGTAAAAGCTTCCTGTAGGTAAGAATTGTTCCGTCTGGACTACCCGCAAGTGATCCCGAGCCAGCAGTTTTATCGGAGTTTTTTAGTATGTATGTTGAATCTAGATTCAACTTTCCGTCATCGGCTTGTTTTAAAAGAAGCGTCATGACAGGAAGCTTAATGAGTGAAGCTGCCTGCATTGGCTCAAATTCATTAAGGCCATAGGTATCTCCTGACTTTAAGTCCACCACAACAAATGCATATACACCCGAGAGTGACGAAACGGTCTCTGAAAATCTTTTTATAATTTCGTTGTCTCGTTTTTGAATATTTATAGGAACTTCAGTCTTCGTGAGAATCACGGTATCAGAAAGCCCTACGCTTTCTGCAGTAATTCGTGGTAAATTTGGCAGCTTTCCTTGACGGGAAATAAATGCCAATAGAAAGGCACCCACAGAGGTAACTCCAAGTATTGAAAAAACAAAAGCTCTCTCACCTTTCCCCCATCCGCGCTTTTCCTTTTTGTTTAAAGACTGTTTATGAAGTTCAATCTTAGAATTTTCAAATTCGGAGTCGCTTGAGTCAATAATTCGTTTTCGACGAAATCGCATACTTAAGTATACCTTACCCTGCCCTTCAGGTACGACGATTGTCCCACATTGAAGCTTCTACTATTGTTTCAGGTTTTTGACCGTTCAAAGTATTCAAGATAGCATCAACGGCAAGATTTCCCATTTTTTCTCGTGCCTCAAAAGTTGCTGACGCAATATGTGGAGTGAGCACAACATTTTCCATCCCAACAAGCTCGGGGTTCACATCAGGCTCTGCGTCAAATACATCCAGACCTGCGCCGGCAATTTTTCCGTTTCTCAGCGCCTCAACCAGTGCATATTCATCAACCATCGGGCCGCGGGCGGTATTTACAAAGAAGCTTCCTTGTTTCATTTTGTTAAAGCGATCTGTATTCATCATGTGTCGTGTTTCATCAGTGAGTGGCGCATGGAGAGAGACAAAATCACTCTGCGAAAGTAAGTCATCAATTGAAGCAAATTGAACACCAAGTTCTTGTTCAGCTTTTTGGTCAGGCGTTCGCTTGTTATACAGAACCTTCATTTCAAAGCCCTTTGCTCGCTTCGCTACCATTTCTCCAATCCGCCCAAGTCCAATCACACCAAGTGTTTTCCCTCTCAAACTTGTCCCCAAAAAAATTCCTGGTTCCCAACCGTGGTAGGCACCTCGTTTTGTCGATTCATCTGCTTCTGTTACTCGACGAGCGAGTGTCAACATAAGCGCCCAGGTGTGCTCAGCAACGGCCTCATTCACCTCATCACACGGAGTATTCGACACCACAATTCCGCGATTTGTGGCATCAGGGACAACAATATTGTCAAAACCAACGGCATAGTTACTCACAACCTTTAATTGAGGACCAATAGCATC
>JAKAKU010000051.1 GCA_021824385.1 bacterium
AAATTGACATAAAAATCCCTGCCTTAGAAAAGGCAGGGCCTCAAACCTACGTAGCAGTGCTTTCAGATGTTACTGTGCTTGCTTCCACGGCGGGGTTTGGGTTGTCTCAATATCGGCGAGACGGAGAGACTTCAGTCTGTAAGTGCGAATACCCTCACCTTCGGGATCACAGCCACTGAGACCCAACACATCAGTATCTGCTTCGCCAATGCTCAGCGATGTGTACTCAATCGTTGCAAAGGCTTGAAACTCTTTATAGAGCGTAGCGTTTGCAATGACCGCTGGGTCTTTTGTGCAATATCCAGAGGTGATATCTGTTCTTACCCAAATGATGGTAGTGCCGCTCTTGCGCTGCTCAACGTTGGTAATAACGTCTGTGACGCTGCCGCCTGTTACGGCTTGCGCTCCTTGGCATCCTGCCAGAGCAAAAAGTGCTAACACGAGTAACACACCAATGCGGTAAGTGATCTTCATTCTGCACGCCTCCTTACACCGAACGAAGATGCAATGTTACCCCATAACATGTTTTTTGTCAATGATATAATGCTTTCACATGGAGAAAAAACTCAATACGTCACAGCTTGAAGCGGTTACTCATGGAGAAGGACCGCTTCTTATTATTGCTGGTGCTGGAACGGGAAAAACAACCGTAATTACCGAGCGTGTTAAACACCTTATTTCTGAAGGTTTGGCCACGCCGTCTGAAATATTGGCTCTCACATTTACTGAAAAAGCAGCCAACGAAATGGAAGGAAGAATCGATGAAGCACTCCCCTTGGGATACGCACAAATGTGGGTAATGACCTTTCACAGTTTTTGTGACCGAATTTTGAGACAAGATGGGTTTCATATTGGGCTCGATACCAAGTTTCGCTTAATGACTACTGCAGATTCTCTTGATCTTCTAAAGAGAAATTTATATTTGCTTGGACTTGATTATTTTGCCCCTCTGGGGAACCCTACCAAGTTTTTGAGCGGACTGTTGTCTCACTTCTCTCGACTCCAAGATGAAAACGTCACTCCTGATGAGTACCTCGATTGGGCTCAGAAATATGAACAAGAAAATGGTAATAAATCAGAGGAAGAAAAGCTCGAATCGTTGAAGTGGAAAGAGCTTTCTGAAGTCTACAAAAAATACGAAGAATTAAAAATCAAAAATTCGCTCTTTGATTTTGGTGATCTAATTACCAAAACAATATTGTTATTTGAGAAACGGTCCAATGTGCTTTTGGAATACCAAAAAAAGTTTAAATATATATTGGTTGATGAGTTTCAGGACACCAACTACGCTCAAAATAAATTGGTAACGCTGCTTACCGGGAGAGATGGAAACATTACGGTTGTAGGAGATGATGATCAGAGCATTTATCGCTTCCGGGGCGCTGCAGTCTCCAATATGCTTCAATTTCGTGAACATTTCCCAAGCACCAAAATTGTAACTTTGACTGACAATTATCGTTCAAAACAAACTATTTTGACCGCCGCTCATACCCTTATTTCACATAACAATCCAGATCGATTGGAGGTAATAGAGAAAATTGATAAAAAGCTTGTTTCACATGTTGAGGGACTGGGGAAGATTGAACTTACAAATCCTCAAGAGAGTAGAGACGAGGCAGACTTTGTTTCAAAGAAAATACTTGAACTTAAAGACACATACGACTTTTCTGATTTTGCCGTCCTGGTGCGCGCAAATAATCACGCTGAAAGTTTTGTAAGAAGCTTTGAACAAACCGGTATCCCGTATCAGTTTTTAGGCCCCGGTAAATTATTTTCTGAGCTTGAAATTGTGGATCTGTTTTCATATCTGCGCGTTGTCGCTGATATTCACAACGATGCAGCGCTCTACCGGGTTCTCTCGTCTGAAGTTTTTGCAATAGACCCGCTTTCCCTTGCTAAAATGTCATCTAAAGCACGCCATGAGCAATTATTCCTCTTTGACTCACTGGAGATTGACTCAACGGCTGAGAGCCCTGACTCTGAAAAAATTCTATCACTCCTCACCCTCATCACCGATCATGTAAAACGATCTCGTGACGAGTCCATTATTTCACTTCTTCTCGAATATCTTGAAAAAAGTGGTCTGCGAGAGAATCTTATTAAGGAAGACTCTATGGAGTCATTGAAGAAAATTCAAAACATTGAAAAGTTCCTCGGAAAAATTAAATCGTTTGAAATCAATAACGCAAAAGCGTCATTCTCTGAGATTGTTGACTGGATCGATCTTCAAACTGAAATCAATGAGTCTCCTTCAGCCGCCGAAGTTGAAATAGGCGAGGAGGATAAGGTAAATATCCTCACAGTTCACTCTTCAAAAGGGCTTGAGTTTCCCGTAGTGTTTCTCGTAAACCTTGTGTCACAGCGCTTTCCCTCAATGGAGCGACGTGAGCAAATTCCTATTCCTGACGCTCTGATTCGTGAAGTATTGCCTTCGGGAGATTTTCATTTACAAGAGGAGCGCAGGCTTTTTTATGTAGGACTAACACGAGCAAAGAACGAAGTGTATTTAACTGGCGCAAAATTTTATGGCGATGGAAAAAGAGAGAAGAAATTGTCGCCTTTTGTAGTCGAAACATTGGGTGAGCTGCGACCCAATGAATTCAGCTCAAAAATACTTGAAAAAATAGAAGTTGTAAAGCAACATTCCCTGCCACAAAAATTCGCGTTAAAAAGTATTAGTTATTCGCAAATAGAAAAGTTCAAAGTGTGCCCTCTGCACTATAAACTAAATTATATTTTGAAGCTTCCCACTCCACCCTCAGCTGCACAAAGTTTTGGAGTGAGCTTCCATGCAACCTTAAAAGATTTTTATGACCATGTTGCTTTGGGAAGTGAACCCACAAAGGCACTTCTCAACGACTTACTTAGCAAGAATTGGATCCGTGAAGGATATAGTTCAAAAGAACACCTAGACAAAACCTATCAAAAAGCGAGTAGCTTCTTGGAATACTACTTTGATACCTGGTTTGATAGTAAGACAAAACCGATTGCACTTGAGCAACCTTTCTCCTTTAGAATTGAAGACCTTTCGGTAAAGGGAAAGATTGACCGTATCGATGAAACTCCAACCGGCATTCATATTATTGACTATAAAACCGGGAGCAATGCAATGACGCAAAAGGAAGCCGACTCGGCACTTCAGCTTTCTATCTATGCGCTCGCTGCGACTAAAATTCCTGAGGCTCCTTTTCATCGAAAGCCCACCGACATAACGCTCTCTTTGATGTATTTTGATACGAAAGAAATAGTAACAACACACCGAACTGCTACTCAGCTTAAAGAGGCTGAAGAAGAAATTTTGGATTGGGCGTTGAAGATTTCTGAAAGCGACTTTAGTTGTAGTGGAAACTTTTTGTGTGGAAACTGCGAATATAAAAGTTATTGTGCCGCTTCTCTCAATTCTTCTGATTGAAAAATTCTCATTTTGTCTCACAATGAAAACGGAAGTTTAATCACCCAAAGGAGTTAGTTCTCATGATTTCATGGAAATTATGTGCGACCAAAGGAGCCTTCCGCATTACATTCTCGCTATACTAGGAAGGGGGTGATCATTTATTCTATCGACTTTCCGTGAGGAGAGTCGGGCCGGGTTTAACTCACCCGGTTTTTTATTTATTGACACAAAAGTGTGTACGAAGTATAAAAAAGTACCGTACCACACGAAAGGAGCAAGAAGTGTATTCGATACTCCGTGGTCAGAGTGTGAAAGGGTGTAAGACGAACATTCGTCGTATGAAGCATCCTTTAGCTGTTTAATTTCATTTGCGCTGATAATCAAAAAATTAAATAGTTAAATTTTTGCGATGAAAGTCGCCCCAACTCACTCTGAAGGTGACTGTGAAGCCGTGAGCTTCCAAAAGCATTGGGCGAGGAAACACCTCGCCCTTTCATTTGTCAAAAAATTGACAAACTATGAGTTGTTTGATATAGTACCCACATAGCTGTTGGTCTCAGGTGTTCCTGACGCCCACTGCTCGTTTTTTTTCGCCAATTAACCGGTTTTTTTAGAAGGGACGGTCAATTTGAAAGATCACATTCCTATTTGGGGGCAAACCCTGCTTGAATCTTTTTATATTGCCAACTGTGCTGATCTGACCGCCGCCGTGCTGCCCGGGCGCCCTGTGTAGGGCCAACTCCCCGGCTTCGGCTGTAATTGACAAAGAACGTTTGGGCCGCTAAGTGGATTGCGGCCCTTACACTATCGATAAGTCTGATTAACAAGGGGGAACCCGATTTGATTTACCGGTATTCATAGCTATTTAACTTACGATTTTCGAGGGCTTTGTCCCAATTAACGCCTTGAGTGGCGCCTTAATTGTTCGACCCCAGGTCGAACGTAGACAAATCTCGGGTATTTAAATTCTTGCAAAGTCGTGGCTTGACCACCGCTTTGAGCTGGAAGCCTCGGAAGAGTCGAACAGGTCTGTTCATCCGTTTCCTGTATCAGGAACGAACAGACCTCTTTTTGTGCCTTATAGTTGACACATTATGGGTGGTATGCTATAGTATCTCCACTTGACCGCAAAAGTGAACCGCGGCAGGTTTCTCTGGAGGGCTAATGCCCGACAAGAAAAAAGGACCTCATCGGGTCCCACATTAAGTAATCAGCCTCGGCTGATACATAAACCGAGTCGCGGATGCGACAAAAAATTTGTTATCCACCACAAAGTGGATGCATCGGAGGAAGGTCCTTAAATCAAGCTCTGGATAAGATCCGTTGACCTTAATCTTTGCCGAATGAGGTGAAGGTAAGTCAGTCAAGGCTCCATCTCAACGATTTTCCTTCCACCTGTACGTTCGAGCCGCTTCGATGAGCGGCTCTTTTTTGTGGCTTACAGAGGCAATCTCCACTTGGTGAAGCAGCCAGGATATTCAATAGCTACTCCCCCAAAGCTTTTCTTGAAGTGCGTAAACCCTTTCCATTTTTCATTTGGAAAACGCTCGTCATAAATTCCTTCAAAATCAAAGATCTTTGCTTTATTGCGTTGAGCCCACTGAATGCCACTCCAAAGGACTTTATACTGAATAAGGCTCTTCCGGGCAAAATCGTCAGTAAACCCTACCCAGTAATAACACGTGCTGTCTGCCACTAAAAACATGGCTCCTGAGGTATGAAATTTATTCATAATAATCACCATATTTTTGCCAAATGCATCTTTGAACGCTTGTAGTTCGGAAAGAGGCAGTACATGCCGTTTATGTCCGACAGCTTCTTTCCATGCCTTTCTGAACGTTTCTATTTCTTGCGATTCATACACGACGAGTTTCTCTGACTTTCGAATTGAATAGCGCGCATCCTTTTTCATTTGTGACAATACTTTTTGGAGCGGCAGTGAAATATCGAGTTGCAAAGTTTTAGTGGGAAGGTATGGAGTGTTTGACAGTCTATATCCGGCTATGCCTAAAAGATTTCGAGCTTTTTTTGTTAACACTTCTGGCTCGATAATGATTTGAAAAACGCGAAATTTTTTACACAAAAAATCAATGTCTGAAAGCTGAAAATCTCTCGTTCGTTGGAGCTTAATAGCTGAACCTAAAATAGGAATTTTTTTTATGAAATATTGGCGATTTTTGTAATCGATCACTTCCCATCCGATTTTTCTCAAAAACGCTCCATATTGACTCGTTTGCCGAAGATCCATTTAAGAAAATTTTGCTTTAAATTTCAGTATTTTCCAACGCAGATATTCAGCTATTCGATACCCCCAGTATAACGGTGAACACACCAAGTCCCACGTGCCCAAAAACTCTACAATTTTTGGATTATACCCCTCTTTAAATTTGGTGAAGCCTTTCCCTTCTTCACGTCCCCATAAGTCAAAGGATTTGAGTTTGTGTCTTTTTCCAAATTTAATGGCTTCCCACATCATAAGGTTGGGAGCCATAACGTTCTTGTACTCATCGCTTGATGCACCGTAGGGGTAGTACAAAGTATCTTTCCAGATAAAAAGGATCCACGCAGCGAGTGTTTTTTTATCAAACGTAGCAGAAAGAATATGGGCAACCCCCGCTTTGTGCATCGTGCTCCACATAAGTTCGTGATACTTTTTTGTATGAACAAAAAAGCCTTGCCTTTTTGCCGTTTCCTCGGTGAGCCTCCAATACGTTTCAAACGCTTTATCTGAATTGTCTTCTTTTATGGTTACCCCTTTCTTCTCTGCGAGGCGGATATTATATCTGGTTTTCTGATTAAAGCTTTTAAGTAAGTCATCTTCCGACTTTGTGAGATCGATGGTAAATGTTGACGGAGTAAAAAGAGTTTTACCAGAAATTGCTCCATGTTCTTTTAAAAGCGAAATATCTGAATTGTTTTTTAATACATTGGGCTCTAACTTTACAAACAAAATATTGTTTTTTGAAGCATAATCTCGAAGCTCCTCAATCATTTTCTTTGTAGGCTTGGGGCCTTTGTTGAAAATTGCAACTTTGAAGGGCAGAAAGTACAGCTTGTGCACCGTTATTTGACCAAAAGAAAATCGTACCACTTCATTACCCCATTTTTTGCGAAATTCCCCCCATGCCCATGATTGCAGTGGGTGCGTTGCAATCGTATCAATTGTTTTTTCTGAAATCTCCCGCATGTCTATTATTTTAACATTGTTGGTAATTGAAACCCATAGTTGATAAATCAACCCTTGTGGATTATTCTATACATGAGGTTCACCAAAAAGGAGCTCGGCATGAAGACAGACAGTAATTTAGAGCTTTCACCCTTAATGGTTAAAGCAAAGAGTCTTTTGAAGAAGCATCGAATCTTTCTCTCCCAACGAGCGGGTCTTTTGACACGAGATTCAGCATGGAACAGTGGACTTTCAGCAGAATGGCATGGAAAAAAGCGGTATGGAAATCGGGTAAGCCACCAGGTGTCTATTACCTTTACTCACCGCGAAGGAAGTGCCGCAGTCGAAGTTTTTGACCTTCATGACGAAGTTACAATATTAGTGTGTCCGTGTCTTTAGTTTTTCTACTCCCCGGCTCATATGTCGGGGAGTTAATATTCTTCACGATCAAATGAATATTCAATTCTGACTTTGGAGAAGTTTTCGGTAGTATCCAATATTTTTTCGGGGATGTCTATCAAAAATCTCGATGGTGGATTACTTGTCCTTTGTCCAAAGTACAGCCTATGATCTGCATAGGTAAGATATAACACTTCCTTTGCACGAGTGAGGCCCACATACGCAAGCCGTCGCTCCTCCTCCAGTTGTGTGGTGTCCCAGAGTGCGCGTGAGTGGGGAAACAATCCTTCTTCCATGCCAATTAAAAATACAACAGGAAACTCCAGACCTTTTGCGGCATGGAGGGTCATCAAGGTGACGCCATTTTTTGCATCACCATGAGAGTTTTCCTCAGCTTCCACGAGGGAAACGTTTTCTAGAAAGTCCGAAAGAACTGGGAATTCAGACGCGACTGAGCGCAATTCCTTTATGTTATCAAGCTTATTCATGTTCTCCTCTGATTCTCGTGCGTATTTGCTCGTGTAGTCAGTAACTTGCAAAATCTTGTCTAATATCTCGAGTGTCGTTATTTTTTCATTAGCGAGGAGTGTATCTTTTACCTCGTTGAATTTTTCGAGTCTACGCTTGCCTATTTTTTCGGCTCTCATTTCTGAAACGCGGTCGTCCGGATTTTGAAGGAGCCTTAAATAACAAAGTACATCTCTTATTTCAGCTCTATCGTAAAAACGTGTACCTCCAACAAGGGTGTAAGGAATACCTTCATGCAAGAATGCCTCTTCCAACACACGTGACTGTGCGTTTGTGCGGTAGAGAACAGCAATATCGTGGTATTCATAGCCAGTTCTTGTTAGAAGTCGAACTTTTTGTGCAATAAATGAAGCTTCGAGTAATCCGGTTTCAGCTTTGTACAGTTTTATTCGCTCACCTGTTCCGTTTTCGGTCCAGAGCTCTAAAATAGGGTGGGAGGTGTTTTTAGAGATAACTGCATTCGCCGCTTCCAATATGTTTTCAGTTGATCGGTAATTTTGAGAAAGCTTTATAACTTTGAGATCGGGATAATCATCTTTAATATAATTAATGTTTTTATAGTCGGCTCCACGCCAACTGTAAATTGACTGACTGGCGTCGCCAACGGCTGTGATAAAGCCATCACCCACGAGGAGTTTCGTAAGGTTATATTGAACTTTGTTTGTGTCTTGCCACTCATCAACGAACACATATTTCAAGCGATTATTCCATTTTTCTAAAATCTCTTTTTTTTGTGATAAGAGCTTTACGCTTTTAATTAACAAATCATCAAAGTCCAGGGCTTGAGCTTTTTGCAAATATTTTTCGTATTCTTGGTATACCACAAATGCTTTTTCTTGAACTTCACCTCTCACAAACTCTCCAAATTCCAAAGGGCCGATCATTTGATTTTTGGCTTCATTGATCATCCCACCAATAGCTGCTGGATTATATGATTCTTGAGAAATTTTCAAATTATCCATGATGTCTTTGATTGCATCTTTTTGGTCATTGGTGTCATAAATAACAAAGTTTGGATTAATGCCAATTTCAGCACCATCTATTCTCAGGAGTCTGACACAAAAGCTATGAAAAGTTCCGGCAAAATACGGAAGTGAACTGGTAAGAGCGGCGATGCGATCTTTCATTTCAGCAGCAGCTTTATTGGTGAAGGTTAACAGGAGTATGGCGTTCCCGGGAATATGTTTTTCGTTCATAAGCCATGCTGCTCGGTACGTGAGCACTCTCGTTTTTCCACTTCCGGCACCCGCCAATACTAGTAAATTGCCACCATCATAGGTAACTGCCGACAACTGTTCTTTGTTGAGAGAAGAGAGATCAAGACTCATATTGAAGAGAATACACTACTCAGCTTTATTTATATACTTTCGAACCGTATCGACAACTTGTTCGGGAGTATACATCGCTTTCACCAAGTACTCTTTTAACCCGAGTTCTTGAGCCTTTTGCTTTTGAGGAAGTTCTGCAAGATTGGTAAGAGCCAGTACTGGAGGAAGTGTTGCCCCTTCATTTTTTAGTTTTTCAATGAGTGAGAGGCCATCGATTTTTGGAATATGAAGATCAAGGAGTACGCAGTCTGGTGTTTCTGATTTTAGGGTATTGTACGCAGTCTCACCATCTTTCGCTGAAATTACTTCAAAACCTTCTATCGTGAATTTTTCGGTATACATACGAAGCAGCGTATCGTCATCTTCAATAATCATCACTCTCGGCTTGGTGGGAGCCATGTGATAATTGGTTGGTTCGGGAGCAACAGGAGAAACAGTATCCATGTTGGAATTTATTGTAGCACATTAGAATATTACCCATCCAAAAATATTTATCCAAACTACTCCCCAGAGGTTTACGATTACTCCTAATAAGAGGAGAATCCAGTGAATTTTTTTTAGTCCCATCTTCTCTACCCCTAATGCGGTCAGTAAAATAAGAAACGGATAAAAATCAATTGCGAACCGATATCCAAATTGAGCAAAGCCGTTACTTCCATGTGCCAGTACAAACAGAAAGATCGGAAGTATCGCAGCCCACAGGTACTGAACGAGTTTCCTTTTGATCGGAGCAAAAAATGCAAATATAAATGCGGGGGTGGTAATCCAGATTGATAATCCATTCCAACTGGGTTCAATAAACGGTTTTTCATTTAGTATTTTTGGGAAACTCCAAAATGCTGTTTGCAAGTTTCGAGGGATATATATGACGTTTTCAATTCCATTTGAAAACCATGGTTCGTCAAAAACCCCAGGAATCAAAAGATATCCTTTGTCCCAAATGACTCCAAATCTCATGAAGTTATACGCAAAGCCAATGAAACCCATGATAAGCAGTCCTACCCCAAACGAAACATATCGTTGTTTTTTCCAGAAAGTAAATACAAAAAAACCGGAATTGAGAAAATGGTGTGAACCCGCGATAAATAAGCGGCGCCGAGACAGAGTCCAACCAAAAATGCTTTCTTACTGGTCGATAGGTATATGGCCAAAAACAGAAAGAAAACTGCAGTAAGTTGCCCTAAATACCAGCTCGAGCCTACAGACGCTTCAAACCACATAATGGTACCCACTGCGGTGAGAATGGCAGTCCAAAGTGGTGTTTTAGAGTGTTCTTTTGAGAACTTTTGAGCAATACGATATGACAACACGACGCTACCTGCGGCAAGGGTGTGTGCAATAATTTGTTGAGGAAATGAAACTCCAAAAATAAGCACGAACGGAATTGCAACGATGGCAGGCATAGGGGAATAGGGAACGTACCATCGGTTTAATCCTGCAGGAATCAATTCTGATAGCCACGAAGGGCTTTCAGTTATGTATAATCTGCCGTGTATGAGCGCGTCTGCTAACCGTGTAAAATAGTCGTATGGGGTGTTACCACCACTCGTTATGAAAAAAATTAAAAAGCACACGAAAAAAATAACCACCGGAGAATTGAAGCGAAAACTGCTTATTTTGTTTTTAGGATCCTTTATCATTCGATTTTTTTTGGCTTTTAACGGCACCTTATCGCTCGATCAGAATACCTTTATTGCGTGGGGTCATCAAATTGCTGAGAGCGGCTTTAAAACATTTTACAATAG
>JAKAKU010000001.1 GCA_021824385.1 bacterium
TCTTACTCGCTTTTCAAAGGAGCACCCAACTGATTTTCAATTTAAAAACTTTGTCAGTTCCCTTCCTCCAGAGCTTTCCTTTGGCTTTGTTGATAGTTTTTTGGAAGATGATGATTCTGAACGCAAAGTTGATGGTAAAGAAATAGGCATGCTTCTTCGTGAGCTTACTGAAATGTCGATAAAGGAGGAGATAAAAGCACTTTCAGTGAAAATTAAGTCGCTTGACATGACCCACAATGAGACCGAAATTTCGGCATTACAAGCAAAAATTGGGGAATTGACAAAACTACTTGCACAAAACCAGCAGGGGGATTATACTGCTTGACAGACGGCTGTAACGCTGTCTCCTTTATTTATGGCTAAACCCAACTTACGAAAACCTGTCGAAGATCTCTTCAAAAAAGGTAAATCCCAAGGCTTCATTACCCAAGACGATATCTTGGAAGTGTTTCCCGATGCTGAAAAACGGCTTGAAGAACTCGACGAATTTTATGGACTCCTCCTTTCAGACAGCATAGACGTGTTTGAAAGTGTTTCGACCGATGAAGAATTTGGTGGAAAAGCGCAAATGACGCTCGACCAAGAAATTGAAATCCTCACCAAGCTTGAGGGAACTGAATCAACTGATCCAGTTCGTCAATACTTGCGTGAAATTGGAAAATACCCGCTTCTCCAAGCTGAAGAAGAAGTTGAATTTGCCAAGCAATATGAAAAAGGGAGCAAAAAGGCAAAAGATAAACTCATTGAAAGCAATTTACGCCTGGTTGTTTCAATTGCCAAAAAATATATTGGCCGTGGGCTTTCACTTCTCGATCTTATTCAAGAAGGAAACCAAGGATTAATTCGAGCTGTTGAAAAGTACGATTGGCGTCGTGGTTATAAATTCTCAACCTATGCAACATGGTGGATTCGCCAAGCAATTACCCGTGCAATTGCCGACCAAGCACGCACGATTCGTATCCCTGTTCACATGGTGGAAACCATCAACAAGTTGTACCGCACCAGTCAACGCCTGATGCAAGAGCTCGGCCGCGAGCCAACACCTGAGGAAATTGGAAAAGAATTGGAGCTCTCTGGAGACAGAGTCCGAGAAATCTTCAAAATTTCTCAAGAAACAACCTCTTTGGACACCAAAGTAGGGGAAGATGAAGATAGTACCCTTGGTGACTTTATTGCTGATGAAACACAACTTTCGCCAGTGGACCAAGCAAGTAAGCAATTACTGAAAGATCACCTTGAGGAAGTGCTTTCAACACTCACTGAGCGGGAAGCAAAAGTGTTGTCACTCAGATTTGGACTTGATGGTGGACAGGCGCGAACCTTGGAAGAAGTAGGAAAAGTATTTGGAGTCACTCGAGAGCGCATTCGCCAAATTGAGGCAAAGGCTTTGAGAAAGCTCAGGCACCCTTCACGCCGCAAGAAACTTCAAGATTATCTCGACTAAAAGGAGTAAACAGCTTCGCTTGTTTCAATCAATTTAAGAAGTTGCTTCTATGAAAAACTTTGCAGTTTTTGTGCTCAAAATCTGTTTTTTTAACCTTTTTGCTTTACGTAAAATTTTGTCATAGGTAAAATTTTCGATATCGAGCACGGTTCCACTGCAACTGCCGATCGTGTAGGCAATAAAGCCGGGAATATTGTTGGTCACATCTTTGGCAAGCTGCCAAATAATGAAGAAAGCAATGAAGTTTTCGATGAACACCACGCCCGCCGCAGCCTTGTTTTTCTTACGAGAAATAAGGGCGGTACGCTGAGTTATGAGAAACATTTCGATGAATCCCACAAATAAATAGCTTGAAAGTGATAATAGGTGTTGCATATTGTTTGTTTTCCACGCACGAAACGCCCCGTTGTGGAGGTTCGGCTTCTAAATTGGCCATAAAGTTTTCCATAAAAGTATTATGAAAAGCACGTGAGATTTGTGCTTGATAGGGCAATTTTAGCAAAAAAGGGGCATTTTGGCAACTTTTTTATGAGTTTTTAATATCCGGAGGGGTTTTCTGACTGCCAGTGCCATGAGTCTTTGCACATATCTTCAATCGTTCGTGTCGCACTCCAGCCAAGCTCTTTTTGGGCTTTTGAACTGTCTGCATAGCACTCGGGAATATCTCCAGCTCGACGGTCAACAATTTGATAGGGGATTTCCGTTCCAGTGGCATTTTCAAACGCTTTTACGAGCTCTAAAACACTTACTCCTTTTCCAGTCCCTAAGTTAAATATATGTACGCCTGTTTGGTCGTTCATTTTGTTGAGCGCTGCAACATGTCCCGTTGCAAGATCTACTACATGAATGTAGTCACGCACGCCGGTTCCGTCAGGTGTTGGCCAGTCGCCTCCAAAAATAGAAAGTTTTGGGAGCTTGCCCACGGCCACTTGAGAGATATACGGCATGAGGTTATTGGGTGTGCCTTTCGGATCCTCACCAATTCTGCCACTTTCATGTGCACCGACGGGGTTAAAGTATCGAAGAAGCGTAATGGAAAGAGAATTGTCCGCCGCATACACGTCTTTCAAAATCTCTTCCAACATGAGCTTTGTCCTACCATATGGGTTTGTTGCGTGAAGCGGGAAGTCTTCAGTAATGGGGACACTCTTTGGCTCCCCATACACCGTTGCGGATGAGCTAAAAACAAGCTGTTTTACACTAAATTCATTCATCAATTCCAAGAGGTTGATGGTTGAAAGAAGATTATTGTGGTAATAGAGGAGGGGAACTTTCACTGATTCACCAACAGCTTTGAGCCCGGCAAAGTGAATTACTGCATCTGGTTTTTCATTCTCAAAGACATTTCTCAATGCTTCTTTGTCGAGGAGATCAAGTTTATAGAACTGAAGTGATTTTCCGGTGATTTCTTGTACACGTTTTAATGATTCCTCTTTGCTGTTCACCAAATTGTCGACGACTACAACTTCATATCCAGCGTTTAGGAGTTCAACACACGTGTGTGAACCAATATAGCCCGCGCCTCCAGTAACAAGTACCTTCATTTGAAATCATTGTAGCAGAGCTTGCGAAAAAGATGTTTTTGCCCTATAATATCCAACAGAAACGTGTTTAACTGTGAAGGGACTTACACAAATGCGTTTGATTTCTGATGTATATTTCGGTATTCGGTGGCTCCTTGGAGCAATAAGTGAGGTTGCATTCTTATCGTGTGCCGTTGCCAGTCTTCTTTCAGTGTCTGTAGGTGGTTCAAGTACTTCGCAGCCGACTGAAGAAGACTACCTTATGTCAGCTATAATTCTCATTGCAGTTGGAGTCTGGGTCCTAGCGTCTTTCTATGTAAAGTGGGCAATGGTTCAGGGAAAAACAGAGAGCATTTTATTGCCCATAGTGGCGATTGTTTCTCTAGTTGGGTTTTTTGTATATTGGTCGGCAACAAACTTTGCGTCCATGACGTTTACACTCAGTGGAATGATTCTCATCTTCTCTGTTTTGATCGATATAATAGAAGGCTCGCGAATATATTCCTTCCTCCGAACATACAAGGAATACGGATACTTTGCTCCGTATTATGACTGATATTGTTAGGCCAGGCGTCCCCTGGCCGCTTTTTTTGTTTAAAAACTTTTAAACTACATTCCTTTAAGCCAGAAGTGAAACAAATACACCGTAGTAATAATGGTTACAACGGTAATACATTGATTGGCAATCTGAAAAATAAACCACACTGAATCATTATGAAAGATTGTGTGAAAAGGGAGTTTCCGAGGATCATTTCTGTTCACCGTTGAGAACTGCTCATTAAACCAATAAATCGTTTCCCCAACGCTTCTCACTAGCCAAAAAACAGACACAATTAACAAAAACAAAAGCCAGTCATTTAAGAAGATCGAAACAACTGAAGCAAAGAACCAGAAAAATCCAAACACGACTGCATCCCCCCAAACATAGATTCCAAACGGCCACAAAAAGGGAGTGAGGCCAAATGCATTCTTTTTGTACTTGCACTCCCGAAAAGCAATAACATTGGTAACAAGGTTAAAAAGTGCAACTGCCGACACAAATAACGCTTGAATTGTATTCACAACAATTATCATACCAGAGAACCAGCCTTGAGCGGGAGTGGTATTGAGGGTATAATTCGTCAGCACATTCAGAACATATTCCCCTGTAGCTCAATGGCAGAGCAATTCGCTGTTAACGAAAAGGTTGTAGGTTCGAGTCCTACCGGGGGAGCACTGAGAGATTTTTAGACCATAAGGCCTCTAATTGGGTTGATTTGAAGCCCATTTCTTCAGGTTCGAACATTGCAGAAATTGACGGAGCTTCATCTATAGTCATTTCAATGAAGTGTAAGGGTTTTTCAAGGTCTACAAGCACATTTTTGTCTTTAATTCTTAGGTTCGAACCAAGTCGGGCTAATAGCTCTCTTTTTACTTGAACGCTTCCTGTTTCGAAGTTGTGCCTTGCATGACAAGCAAAATCAAATGTTTTTTCAGCACTGGTACGCCAGTTATCTGCTTGATATTCATTGCCTTGCAACTTGCGATTGATATCGTCTCTTTCTTTTTCTAGTAGATCCTTCTGTTTTCTATAATCCGCATCATTTAACAATTCGCCATCGGCATTTTGAGGGGAGATTTTCATCTTTAACAGATTGTTTAATCTAGTTTCGCAATCTGCTCGTGCCATTTGTAGAGAGTGTAATATTGATTCATTTTCTACACTCTCTTTATCATTAAGTTCGTTTATATATGTAAATGCCCATTCTTGGAATCTTTCTGAAATCTGAATTTTTGATAGTAGATTATCGATTTTGTTTTCAAGGTCTTCTACACGCATACTTCCTTGAGAACAGTCGGGATTTTTTCTTTTCGTACAGTGATAATAAACGTAGTGAAGTAATTTAGGGCTTTTCATCTGATCTATTTGTATTTGGCATTTAGGGCAACAGGATTTATTTTGTGATGCGAATTTTTGCTTACACTCAGGACAAATAATCTGAAATTTTTCTTCAGCAGTAATTGCTGCTCCACATTCACCGCAATTAAGAAGGCCTGTATAGTCAAAAGAGCGTGACCTGGGGCGAGGTCGACCCTTTCTACCTAGTAACATCTGAACCTTGTTAAATTCATCTTCAGTTATCATTTTTTGGTGCTTTCCATCGTACCAAGTTCCACTTCCAAGGGGATATTCAAACTTGCCGTAATAAAAAGGATCAGTGAGTGTCTTATATATTTGGCTTCTAGACATGGGTTTGCCACCAATTCTTTTGTGTTTTGGTGTTCTATAACCCCACTCTTCGTTAAGCAGTCGTAAGAGCTGCATTACTGTATATGTTCCAGTCAGCATGTGATCCCACATTTTTCTGACAATTGGAAATCTTTCTGGGTCGGGTAGAAGTGTCTTGCTGCCTTTTTCAGCGAACTTATCATTTGCATATCCCGCCTTAGCTCCACTAGGAAGCCATCCATGCTCAGCTTTGTTTTTAAGACCCCTTTTGGTGTCTTTAGTGAGGTCACTGATAAACTGATTAGCCATACCAAATTCAACGTACATGAGTAGAAGATCTGTTGTGGTGTAAGTTTTAGAAGGTGTGATTATCTCTACTCCCAGCTGGGTAACTGCCCAGATTATCCTCCCACCATCAATAGGATTTCGCGCTAATCTGTTTAATTTCCAACACAAAATTCCATTTATTTGTCCGTTTTGTCCGCTCTCTATTTCATCCATCATTTTATTAAATTCAGTTCTGCCTGGTTTTTTGGCTGACATGGATTCAGTGAAATAGGGCTTTCGTATAGACCCTTGAAGAATTTTAGCAATGGAATTTTCAAGCTCGTGAATTTGAGATTCAACAGACGCTGCTTGTCTGTCTTCGCTTTCGCTCGATTTACGAGCGTATAAAAGGTAGTTTTTCATATTCATCTGAGACTTATCGTCATCATTATCTTATCAAAAATAGTATTTTTGCGAAACGAACTAATCATCTTCCTTCCTATCAATAGATACATCAATAGTCATTGGAGGAGGAACTCTTTGACCACTTTTTGTTAGCTGAATTCTCTCAAGTTCATGTAAAGATCTGTTCAGATTACGCTCACATGTAGTGATATAGCGTAGATAGACACCACTTACTGATTCAATCGATTCCATGCTAATTTCAGCTTTATATCCAGGGTCAATTAAAACTAATTCGGATTCGGATGTAGTTATATCAATTATCTTTATTCCTTCACGAATAACGCGTTGTTCATAAACAGGTGGCTTTGATTTTTCCAATAGGTACTCTTGCTCAGCCTTAATCGCGCGTTGTAATCGAACATACCAGATAGCTGCATTTTCCAGATGAAACTTTTCTGTAAAATTTGTAGCTTGGTATTGCTTACTTAAATCAGTCAATGCCACCTGAACCTCTTCATTTTCAGTCTCAGTTAATATTTTTGTAAGCACGCCATGTTTGGTGGCATTGTATTTACTTGTCACGTTATTCTTGACTGGAATTTCAGCCTCTTTATTGTTTTGTAAGTTATCAGAATTCATAAATGTAATTAAAATGGAATATCATTAGGATCTATATACTCCTCATTAATAACTCCTTTATCTCTTAAAGGAGAATGTCTAAAAGGATCATTGTTTTCCTGCCTATATTTTTGCGATTCCGCAATTCTTAATTGCCTATTTGCAATAACCTCCTGCGTCTGCGCAATGTCTTCTTGCAAACTTGCAACGTCCATCTTCGATAATTCAACTATTACTGACATCGTGAATTTCTCAAACTGATTAATTTTGATATATCCTTCTTCAGTTTTACTAATTAATCCACATTTTTCTAATTTTTCGTTACGTCTTCCAATCGTGGATGGATTACAACCGCTATCTATTGCCAGTTCAATATTCGTTTTAGTTACGCAACCAAAAGTCTTTCTTGGTTGAAACCAATCTGCCTCCTGCAATAAAAAGATGTAATATCCATAATCACTAAAATCAAACACCTTTTCTTTAAGATATAAAGATAGCCTTCTAGGAATATTAATAAAACCTTTCGGTTTTAGTGAACGTCTCATTTTCATATAAATATCAATATTTATTGCTGTTTAACGTTGGGCAAAAACAAGGTCTTTTAGACTCCTTATTGCGTCGACGATTGCTTTGACATTCCCTACAGCAGTATTTGCCCAATAAGCTGATGCTAGGGCTTCACATGAGGCCTTATCACCATATACAAACCAACAAGTAGAACCTTCTCTCTCAACACGAAGTAGAGGTTTTTGGGAAGCATAAATATATGCTGACAAATAAAGATCCTTTACCTTGTAAGTGTTGTTGTCAGACATATTTCTTCCTTTCTCTTTCTAGTTGACGATTTATAACTCCCAATTTAAGAAACATTAGAAGATTAGTTCCCATACGATCAGCTTCTTCGTCGGAAATTACTTCGTGATATTCAAGAAGATAAGCACGTTTGAAAGTCTTTATCGCGCCAGGGGATAAACGCAGTACTGATTTATTTTGAGGTTGAGCTGAATTATTAATATCCATATTTCTTCGCATAAAAAAACCGCCAAAAACATCTCGGTTTTTAACGGTATATTGCGAAGAGACTTATGGTTGCTCAAATGCACCAAACCTACTCTAAGAATACTAAAGAGATTTTATCCAGTCAATGGGGTTAATAAATACTCAGATAGGGGAAAATAGTGCGACACGTGTCGCAGTTTTTACAACGACAGATATAGTTTTTCAGGGTCTAACTTCTGCATGATTGCTGAATGAATATAGAGAGTTTCAGATGCATTTTTGATCTGCGAGTAAACTGGCTGATATGCTAGGTTTTCCCATTGGAATTTATTGAATTCAGATTTGAGCATGATGATTCTAACTGCGTCTTCAATATTCTTTTTACCATACTGATCTGTAAATTCTGTTTTTACTACTACTCGTACTGAATCAACACCATCTATCTTAAACACTTCTTTTCCAAATTTAACGAGTGTCGTAAAGCTTCCCTTAACTAAGCTATTTTCATCCCAAAAGCTTGTGCTGGTATGTGTGACTGAGGCAGTTTTAGAAGATTCGTCAAATTCCACTGTATATCCATCTCTCGTTTTCATGGAATCATCTAAAGCCTTCCATAATTTGTCAGTCATGGTCATTGGTTTTTCAGGCTGTTTAGTTACTTGTACTGATGGTTGAGCAACGCTTTCAGTTTGTGTTGTGGGGGTTGGTGTCGTTTTTGTTTGTGTGCTGTTATTTGATGATGAAGCCGAACCAATTAGCATAAGTCCAAAAAAGCCAGTTATGATAACTTTTACAACTTTATTCCAACCTGAATATTTCCACATTAGGAAAAGACCTACTGGAAAGAAGAGTATAAAAAGGGCGATAATGCCTATCGAAGACTGATACCATTTCTTTTTAATCTCCATAATACCCAGATTGTAGCACTTTCACTTTTTCACAACAAGACTCATCGTCTCTAGAAACATCGTCATCTTTTGAGGACGATATATGCATGGCCGATATAAGAAAAGAGTTTGGGGATCACTTGAGGAAGATTAGATTGTCCCGAAAACTTACACAAGAAGAATTAGCAGATTTAGCTAACATGCATTTTACATATATCGGTCAGATTGAAAGAGGTGTACGCAATCCGTCATTGGTTAATCTTCATAAGTTAGCTAAAGCTCTCAAAATATCAGCTGGACAGCTCCTTCCTTTCTAGTTTTACTTCGGTATTTGGCATATAATAGCGTTGAGCTGTAAACTGCTTCGTTAAAGAGATTATGCCGAGTACCAGAAAATTTGTATTTAACAAAAACCCTTCAATCTCATCTTTTTATACACGACGATCTTCTGACATTATTTCTACGATTTGGGAGTATTTGGGACGTTATAAGTCTGTAGCATATACAGAATCTGTTCTAGGATCTCAAATAAGTACAAATGCTAGTCTGATTCATAAAAAATCTGAACAAATTGCCTTTACGCTTAGGCAGGCTCAAGACTTTCTATTTTCAGCAAAACAAGCGAACCTTTCAATTAAACCATTGTTGATTTATTACGGGCTTGTGGGTCTAGCTAAATGCTTAATTTTGTCAGGAGATAATCAATATACTCTTGAGGCTACACCATTAGACTATCTTGAGCATGGAAATCATGGCTTAAGTTGGAAAGCGAAAACCGCAAAACAGATAAGTATTAGAGATTCAGACAATCTCACTGATGAATTCTGTTTGTTGCATGAGAAGGGTGTCTTTCCATTGTTTAGGGCGTGCTATTCAGATGTGGCAATACCAAAAGGCACTGAAATCACCCTTAAGACTCTTTTGTCTCTAATAGGTGAAAATTGGCAAATATATCAGCCTTACTTTTCTGAAGCTCCTAATGTTTATGGCTCTGATGCTCCTAAAAATGGTGATGCAGAAACAATTGGTGATAATAAGCAAATAATTGGACAGTTTAGTGACTATTTTTACTTATTTCATAAACAGGGCACTGAGAGTGTTGAACAATGCATAAAAAGATTGTTTCCTGAATTAGATTCACTGTATGAACCAACGGGAAGAAGTTACAGATCGAAACAAGAAGTTAACTCAATGGATTCACATATTGTATTTAGCCAGGCTAAAACCTTGCAAACATTTGCATTGGTTCAACCGTTTCCATCGTTTAAGCTAACTGATTTTGATATATATTTTTTGCTATTTTTTATCCTAAGCAACCTCGCTAGATATAGGCAAGATAAATGGCACAAAATAATTCAACAGGTTGCGATACCTGACCAATTCTTTTTAATTGAATATCTATTTGAAGTAGTCCAGCACAAGTTTCCATTAATGATTCTGCGCGAGTTGGAAAATAAAGATTACAATTTCATTGGAGATGTTGCTACATTCGGATAACATGAATACAAAAATTTCAAAAATTGACGAAGTGACACTACAAGGCGAATTGGTTTCAAACGAGAAACCAATTAACATTTCGCATAAGCAGATACTTGCCAAGGTCATTTTAAAAAATGCTCCTAACCTCTTAGGTGCTGTTCCTTTTGTAGGTAATGTAGCAACAGCTATCACTCAGACTGCAATTGGAGCAACAACTGATTATTGGGATGAAATTGCCTCAAGAAAAAGAGAGCATGAATGGAATTCTTTTGCTACAAAATTGGATGAAAGGTTAAGTAAGTTGGAAATAAAGTCTGAAGCAACTGATTATTTTGAAAATTCAATAATATTCCGTTTTGAAGAAATTAAGAGAAAATTATTTACAGAACCTGGTAAAGGGTTTGATGAATTGTTGGCTGAATTTGTTAGCGAGGCTTTGCATGATTTAACTACACCTCCTACTGCAAAAGATTTAATTCTGTCCTCCTTACTAGCAATAGATCAAGTTGATTTAAGAGTGTTGG
>JAKAKU010000127.1 GCA_021824385.1 bacterium
CGAGTTTTACTTTCACCGACCTTTTCCCCTTTACCATTTTTAATGGCTTCGTACGGAATACAATATCGACACCCGCCACTTCCTTGTGGGCATTCAAAATGCTCAAGTTGCCTCGCGAGCTTAACCCGACGTCCAATCGTGAGAACTTTGTCATATGCCTCGGTAAGCGAAGGGAGAGTTACTTCACGCGGTTCATCTTCACGGGCAATATACCAATAGCTTGCACCACTCACTTCGCGCTTTTGGGTGTTTTTGACGAGTAAGTGATAAATCGGAAGCTGTAAGGACGACTCTTTTTCATCATGTTTTCCTGTTTTAAAATCCAAAATATGCACGCTATCTGTTTCTGGCTTGTAAATAAGCCAATCTACTTTTCCACATAAAATGAGGTTTTCCTCTTCATTAAGCCAATATGACGGCAAATCATCTTGAATTTTTATCGCTTTCTCAAGGAGTGGTCCCGGATGCTCAATGATTCTCTGCAGCATCTTTCGCCCCCGTTCTTTGTACTCAAGCTCTTCCACAGCGGTTTTAAAACCACCTCGTTTTCCCGTGACGTTTTTCCAGAGCAGTTCATATTGTGCAAGGATTGGGGTTTTCATTCTCTCCTCGGTAGGAAGTACAGAAAGTGATTCAAGTACGTCATGAACCGTTCCTCCCAGTGTGAGTGCGGGCTCTACTCTACTTATTTTGTGTCCGGTCATGGGGTCTTTATAAACAGAGCGTAAATAATATAAACGTGGACACGTCAAAAAATCCCCAATGGAGCTATGGGAAAGCCATACCCCAGAAAATTTATCGGAACGAACAACTTGTTTATCAGAATGAAAAACTGGTTTATCTCCTGCCATACAGGCATTGTAGCACGAGGACGCTCGCAACTCCCTGAGAAATTTGTTATAGTGGTTTCATGGAAAAGGTAGTAAGGAAATACGTTTTAGAATACGGCCTTTATATTGTTTGGCTCCAAGCCCTCGTTGCAATGGCGGGCAGTTTGTTTTTTTCTGAAGTTGAAAAATTTACTCCGTGTGTACTTTGCTGGTATCAACGCATTTGCATGTACCCGCTTATTGTTATTGTGGGTATCGGAATTACAAAAAAAGACAAAAAGGTTGTGGACTATGCCCTTCCTCTCTCACTGATCGGAACGGTCATTGCCATTTATCATAATCTTTTGTATAACAAAATACTGCCTGAGGCAATTGCACCATGCACGATTGGAGCGTCTTGCTTGACGAAGTACATTGACTGGTTTGGTTTTATTACCATTCCCTTTTTATCACTTGTTGCATTTTTAATTATTGACGCCGTTCTTATTCTTTACAAAAAATATAATCATGAATAAAGAAGCTAAAATCTTAATCGGTATAACAGTAGCTACCATTGTGGCACTCGTCGGGGGATCTTTTTTCTTTAGTAAAAAGGATGCAGCCCCAGCCGCTGTTTCTGACTCCAAAGTGTATGATCAGGCGCTTCTCGTTAATGAAAACCCTCATGTAAAAGGGTCCACGGATCCAAAAGTCACGATTGTAGAATTTGGAGATTTTCAGTGCCCAGCATGTGCTGCAAGCTTCCCAGTGACACAACAGCTTGAAAAGGAATATGGAGATAAAATTAAATTTGTTTTCCGTCATTTTCCACTCGCCCAACACGAGAATGCCTATGATGCTGCCAGAGCTTCGGAAGCCGCAGCTGCTCAAGGGAAGTTTTGGGAAATGCATGATAAATTGTATGAAACACGCGACACCTGGGGTGAGAAAAAGGATGCAGTCACACAGTTTGAAGGATTTGCAAAAGATTTGGGCTTAAATGTTGAGCAATTTAAAAAAGCGTTTTCAGATAAACCGTATGACGCTATTATTCAAAAAGGCTTGACCGACGGTACAACACTCGGAGTTAACGCTACTCCAACATTCTTTGTAAATGGAAAGAAGATGTCTGGAGTTTTCACTCTGAATGAGTGGAAAAACCTTCTTTCTGAATACCTCAAGTGAGTTTCTCCCCTAACTCCTGTATACTATAGTCTATGTTAATGGATAAAGCAGAAATTGTAATTTCAGGCGGCCACGGAGGTGCTGGTAAAGTTTCGTTTGGAAAAACAGAAACAAGCGGCCCAGATGGTGGAAATGGTGGCGATGGTGGTGACTTTTATGTAAAAGGGAGCTCAAATCTGACGCTTCTCAATCAATTTGCAACCGAACAAAATTTTGCTGCACACGATGGTGAACCAGGAGGCCAAAATCAACGTACTGGTAAGCGTGGGCGTGATTTTGAAATTTTACTTCCAGTCGGAACAACCCTTACTGAAATCTCAACAGAGCGACAAGAAGGCTTTGTAACCGAAGGCCAAACATACGAAATTAAAAGTATTGAAGATCGATTTTTAGTGGCAAAAGGTGGACTTGGTGGACGAGGAAACTGGGAATTCCGATCTCCCCGTCGTACAACTCCGACTTACGCACAAAGTGGACTTCCTGGTGAAAAAAGAAAATTTTTGGTTGAGCTTAAACTCATTGCCGATTTTGGACTCATTGGTTTGCCGAACGCAGGCAAAAGTAGTCTCCTCAATGAACTTACCAATGCAAAAGCAAAAATTGGAAACTTTGCCTTTACTACCCTTTCTCCAAATCTTGGAAACCTAAAAGGTCATATTATTGCTGACATTCCTGGACTTATTGAAGGTGCGCATGAAGGAAAAGGCTTGGGAGTTGCGTTTTTAAAGCATATCGAGAAAGTGTCGGTACTTCTCCACTGTGTCTCCGCTGAAAGCAGCGATATAAAACGAGACTATGAACTTATTCGTCGTGAGCTTGGAGAATACAACAAAACTCTGCTCTCCAAAAAAGAGCTAGTTCTTCTTACAAAAACCGACACCGTCTCACCTGAGATTGTCGAAGAACAAACAAAGATATTAAAAAAACTGAACAAAAATGTTTTTACAATTTCCATTCATGATTATGAACAGATTGAGCTCCTAAAAACGAAAGTACTCGCTCTTTTGTAAGAACGCTCCGCAGCCTCTTAAAAAGTGATGTACAATAGCGAGTATGAAAAAGCTTCTTCTTGGTGCCTCTCTTATCACATTCGCCGGCCTTGTCTTTTTTGTGGCTTCACGACAAATACCAACTGAAACTCATCCTTCTGCTGCAGTATCCACTCCTCCGTCTGAAACACCAGTCAGCGCTCCCCTTCCCGTTACGGTAACTCCATTGGTAGATGGTTCGCACGTAAGCCTTATTGCAAATTATAAAGAAAAGAAAACAGGTGATGAACTTATGCGCGAAAACTCGTGTGACTACTTGGTAAATGCCGGATTTTACACAAAAGAAAATACTCCTGTTGGATATGTAAAAATCAAAGATTTGGTGTTAAGACCCGAGAAAGAAAGTTTACTGTTTGACGGGTTTTTGACAATAAACGAAATGCTAACTGCACGAATTACTCGAACGCTTCCCAAAGATAGCCTCGTAAATGCACTACAAACTGGCCCGATGTTAATTGAAAATGGTTCACTTTTGAAACTCAGAATTCAAAATGATAAAGAAGCCAGACGGATGTTTGCCTTGGTTGACGGCAACAACCAAATTTTATTTGGAATGGTGACAAGCTCAACACTCACCAACCTTCCAAAAGTTGTGTATGACTGGGCTCGACAACAAAATATCGCTGTTGCTGATGCAATAAACCTGGACGGCGGCAGTGCATCTACTTACAGAGGCCCGAACGGTGTGTATCCTGAAATCTCCCCCATCGGAAGCGCGTTTTGTGTGAAAAACTAATATGAAAGAACCAATAATTCACAGCATAAACGGCGCAACAGTTGCCTTGTACCCCATGAAGGAAGTCGAAGCAGTAACGGTCATTGCTCGCTTTCATGCAGGAAGTTGGTATGAAGGAAAACAGTGGGGCGCACATCACCTCCTTGAACATGTGATGCTTGATGGCGGAGAGAAATATCGATCAGAAGATGAAATTGAATTGTTTAAGGAAGAAAATGGGCTTTCTACCAATGGGATTACCGGTGGAAGATATCTCGAATTTTGGGTGAGAACACCTGCATCACAAATAAAAGAAGCGCTTTCATTGCTCTTCGATACTGTATTTAATCCACTTTTGAACGAATCTGATATTGCGCGAGAGAAAACAATTATTGCCCAGGAATATCGTGATAAATGGAGTAATCCTCAAACACGTTTTGGAAGAGAGGCTACTAAAAATCTTTTTGGGAAAACTCACCCTTATATGCGTGATGGGATGGGAGACATTTTATTTGTAGAAAACATATCAAAAGAAACATTACATTCAATCCATACTCAATTTTGTGTGACAAAGAACCTGACAATCGTTGCAGTTGGCAACTTTGATACAAGTACATTTACTAAACTTCTTGATGCTTCACTTTCTGATATTCCTCAAGGCGAAACGCAGAAAACTAAAATTAGTAAAATAAAAACCTCTGATCCCTACTACTTTGGCAAAGAGGATGTTTTAAAAGTGACAATTGGAATAGATTGGGTATCTCAAAAACTGAATGAAGACATGTCCATGAAAGATAAGATTGCAACAAATCTGGCAACTTATGTACTTGGAGGATCTTCTCGTTCTCGCCTTAATAAAGAGTTGAGAACAAAGCGTGGCTGGGTTTACTCAGCCTCTGCAGGACGATCACTATTTCCAAATATTAGTGGCCTCTGGGTTCATACCTCGACCGACCCTGAAAAAATTGATGAAGTTTATAAAATTCTTCTATCGCTCACTCATGAATTTGCAGAAAAAGGTATGACCGATGAAGAATTTAACCGTGCACGCAATTTTATTAATATGCAACGAATGATCGCCTTCGATTCAGTTGGCTCGATCGCAGATAAAATCATGAATGATGTTTTTCATGATAAGACCGTATATATGCCTGAAGAAATGGTATCCCTCTCCCATTCAATCAAAAAGAATGAAGTTACTCAGTTTATTCGTGAGTACCTCACAAACACACCAGTTGTGAGTGTCATGGCAAAGACTGACCCAAAACTTAAAATTGCATAACATCTGTACCGGGCTTCCAACGGTATTCTTCAATATTAAAGGTAAAATCTTCTGAAATAATAAGACCCTCTGCTCTCAAAAGTATTCGCTGCATATCGGCGCTAAATGAGCTTCCCTTGATAGTAATTCGTCCAGTGTTGTTTACCACTCTCCACCACGGAACCTCATCAACATTTTCCATTCTGTTTAGTGTCCAGCCTACTTCGCGTGCGGCACGGGGAGCTCCACAGTAGAGTGCTACTTGCCCGTAGCTTGCCACGCACCCATATGGAATTTTTGAAACAACTTTTATTACTTTATTTTTAAATGGTGTGGTGGTATTCATAATAAGGTTGTTTGTATCCTAACACAAATAAAAGTGAGGTAAAAATGAGTGAGTTACAGAAACTTCACCCAGAGCTCATTGTAGTTGCTGGGTGTATGTTTGCAGGGAAAAGCGATGAGCTGATTCGACGTATTCGAAGATATATGAGTGTTGGCAGGTGTGTGCAAGTTTTTAAGCCTGCACTCGACAATCGGTATTCGTCAGTTGATGTGGTGGCTCACAACGGCCTCTCACTGAATGCCATTCCAATCGAACGGGCTGATGAGATTTTGCATGATTTGCATGCCGACACGGAGGTGGTGGCTATCGATGAAGTTCAGTTTTTAAATCACAATATTGTAGACATATGTGAAGAACTGCTCACCCGCGATATAGTCGTATTGGCTGCAGGGCTTCCCCTCGACTTTCGAGGGGAAGGTTTTGGGTGTATGCCTATGCTGATGGCAAAAGCAGAAGCCATTATTCAAGTAAATGCCTATTGTACGGTGTGTGGTTTGACTGCGTGCCGCACACAACGAATTGTGAACGGAAAACCAGCATCGTGGAATGATCCAATATTATTGGTTGGGGCACAGGAAGCATATGAAGCTCGATGCCGAAAACACCATGAAGTTCCGGGTAAGCCGCGATTTCTGTAGTTAGTTTTGGGCGGTCGTCACGCTGAGACCGCCCATGTAAATTTCTCTTTAAGCTCAGCAACAGTAGCCTCTTCCCCGTGCCCAGAGTAGACAACCGTGTCCTCAGGAAGTTGTAATATTTTTGCAATTGATGCTTTTGTGTCGGGCCTACTGGAATATGCGTGGGTTACTTCCCCAATGCTTCCATCACTAAACAAAAGGTCGCCTACAAATACCACTCCCCGCTCTTTATCGTAATAGCTCACACTTCCCGGTGTGTGCCCAGGAGTGAGAATAATCGTAAGTGTTGCGTCGAGTACTATAAATTCTTGTGTTTTATTATCAAAAAATTTAGTAATTATTGGTTCTGGTCCCGGATCGGCTTCTTTAAAGTGAATAGCTGTTTGGCGCATACGGGTAAGGAGAAATTTATCCGCCGAGTGCATATAAAAAGGAATATTAAAGGCAGCTTGTAAACTAAAGCCGGCCAATAAATGATCAAAATGCCCGTGCGTTGCCAAAATTGCTGCTGGAGCTAAATCACTTTTTAGTAAATTTTCAATAATGTACTGATCATCATCTCCGGGGTCGATAATTACGGCACTTTGCTGTCCAACTTCGTAGATATAACAATTGCTTTGAAGCTGTCCGACCGGAATACGAAAAACTCGCGAGGGTTTATCGGTCATTAGAGGGCTACCACCTTTTCTATTGAGGGAACAATCTGTTTTTTACGAGAAACTATTCCGGGAAGAATTAATAATCCGTTTTCTTGCCGAGTTGCACCAAATGCTTCTTCTGCAATTTCCAGATCAGATGGTTGGACGGTTACCAGGGTGCTTTCTGACGTTAAGATATTTACCACAAAAAAGAACATCCCCGCGAGCGATTCACCTGAAATAATATTTTTCATTTCAGCTTCAAGCTCTGTGCGTTTTGAAAGTGAAGCATCTGGGTTTGTCGTTTCAAGTACTCCAATTTTGAAAAGCTTGTCCCCAAAGTTAAAGTCCTTTGCGTCAGTTAAAAGGATATCGTGTGCACTCATACCATCAAGGTTTGATTTTGCAGCAAACATTTCAGAAGACAGGCTTTCAATATCAACTCCCGCAATTTGTGCAAGTTCTTCTGCTGATTTTTTATCAATTTCAGTTGTCGTAGGACTTGTGAATTTTAAGGTGTCAGACAAAATACAAGAAAGCAGAAGTCCTGCAATATCCTTTGGAGTTTTATCATGTGCCTCGGCCATGAGTTCCCACAAGACGGTTGCCACACAGCCATATGGTCGAACGGTAACAGTCGGAATATTTGAAGTTTTGATGCCATATAACTTATGATGATCTACAATTTCAATAATTTCGGCGCTCTCCCAGCCCTTGACGAGTTCTTCAGGGTTATTGGTATCAATAAGTACCAGTTTGTCTCCTTCTGAGACTGAAGCAATATTCTGTGGGGCTTTTACACCAAACTTTTGAAGCACAAACTCTGCCTCTTTATTGAGTTTCCCTGATACAACTGCTTCTGCGTCTAGTGCCTTTATCTCTTTCAAAAACCATGCGTATGCAATGGGAGAGCAGGTAGAATCGGTATCGGCTGGGCAATGGCCCATGACTGTAATTGTTGCCATGTGAGGTGCGTATTTAAGCCTATTATCGGGTGTTTAGCGGGAAAATTCAAGGCACAAAAAAAGAGGCATACACGTGGTGTGTTGCCTCTATTAATTCGTTGTCTGCTTAGACTCGATCAGGAAATCGTGGAAGAATTTCCAAAACGTTTCCGTTATCCAGCATCAAGCATGCGAGTGCAATTGCTGGTTTTGTATCTTGGCTGTGATACGCGCTGCATTCATTTGTCCAAATGTTAGCAGTGTGAAACAGTGTTGCACTTCCATAAGTGTGACCAACAACTGGAATACTACGGTGGTAACCTCTGGAATGCATCTGCTCAATCAGATCTTCTCTTCGATTGGGTATGAGGGTGAACCCATATTGGTTATACAGGTCGAGTGTTGCTCGATCCCGTAAATATGCTTTCCCCTGAGTCTGCACGAGATGTCCAAAGTACACTGCACTGATCCAGATTTTCTCTGACCGTTTCTGTAGGTCAGTGTATTTGGGCGTTTCTGGCTTTATCCATTTCAATTCGAAATGGTTTTTCTTTGCAAGGACTACTTGAATTTCGCCCCGCTCATTTTTCGACGGGTAGTCATTCAGGTATGGAAGCAGCAGGCTAAATGGATTGAATATATCCAACCAATCGGCCGCTTCTGCCAAATTTACGATTGCAAGTCCTTTGAAACGTTCAACCTGAATATGAATTCCCATTGTCGCCAAATATTCTTCTACAACTGGATGCATCAGAATCTCCTTATTTACGTACAAATATCAGTTAAATGAGATATATTAGCATATCCTATAATTGGGATTTTGTCAATAGCTTGACCTCAAATATCGAGATTTGCTGAAGTTGCGTGGGTTTGGATATATTTCTTTCGAGGAGCAACTTCTTCGCCCATAAGCATGGTAAAGAATCGGTCTGCCATTTCTGCGTCTTCTGAGCGAACTTGCTTTAAGAGCCGCTGTTCTGGGTCCATAGTGGTTTCCCATAGCTGTTGTGGGTTCATTTCTCCCAAACCTTTATAACGCTGAATACCAAACTTTTTGTCGCCTATTTTCTTCATAACGCCTTCTTTTTCGTCTTCGGTATAAATATAGTGAGCAGTTTTTCCAACGGTTACCTTGTAAAGTGGAGGCATTGCCAGGTATAAAAATCCCTTTTGAATAATTTCAGGCATGTGTCGATAAAAGAATGTAAGAAGAAGCGTCATAATGTGCTGTCCGTCAACGTCGGCATCGGTCATGATAATGACGCGGTGATAGCGAATTTTTTCATAGTCGATGGTGTCTCCGATTCCAATACCGAGTGCCACAATGAGGTTCTTTAGTTCTTCAAATTTTACGATGGTATCAAGTTGTGCACGCTCAGTGTTTAAAACCTTTCCTTTAAGTGGCAAAATTGCTTGGAATTTTCTGTCTCTGCCCTGTTTTGCACTTCCACCTGCGGAGTCTCCTTCAACCAAGTACAGCTCTGAAATACTCGGATCAGTGGTTTGGCAATCTGCAAGTTTACCAGGAAGTCCAATGCCCTCTAAAGCTCCTTTTCGAAGTACTGCTTCCTTTGCGGCTCTCGCAGCCATACGAGCACGTGCTGCAAGCATAACCTTTTCCATAATCTTCTTTGCTTCTTGTGGGTGTTCCTCAAGATACATTTCAAGGCCTTCCTTTACCGCACTTTGTACAAACCCTTGCACTTCAGGATTGTTGAGTTTTGCTTTCGTTTGGGACTCAAATTGCAAGTTTTCTGAAGGCATTTTGAAGTAAATAATGCACGACAATCCTTCTCTCATGTCTTCTCCGGTAATTGCTGTTTTCTCGTCTTTCACGTACCCTGCCTTCTTTCCGTAGTCAGTTAAAACTCTGGTTAATGCCATTCTAAATCCGGTAACGTGTGTTCCCCCATCAGTGGTGTTGATTCCGTTTACATAACTTCGAAGGTTCTCGTTGTAACTATCGGTATATTGAAGCGCGACATCAACACTCATAGGGTCTTCTTCTTTTTTCATAAAAGCTACTTGGGTGAGCACATTTTTGCCACGATTTCCGTGGAGCACCATGGTTGCAATTCCATCTTCGAAGTAATAAGTCATACGCTCACCGCTTCGTTCGTCTTCAAAATGGAATGTAAGACCACCAATCAAATAAGCTCGATCTTTCAAAAGAGTTTTTACTTTTGCTTTATCAAGTTCAACATCTTTAAAAATCGTGGTATCGATGTGGTAGCTCGTTATTGTTCCGGTAACATTGGGGCCAATTTTTACATTCCAGGCCGCTGGCAACACTGCATCGAGTTCTTTTTGAGTTACTTCTTTGACCGGATATTGAGGCTTTCCTTCGTTATATTCCTGCATGTAAGCACTATTGTTTCGAAGAACAATGACTCGGAAGTAGCTTGATAATGCGTTTACAACTGATGCTCCGACTCCATGGAGTCCTCCTGAACTTTTGTATGCACCGCCACCGAACTTTCCTCCTGCATGCAGCTTTGTCATTGCAAGCTCCAGTG
>JAKAKU010000064.1 GCA_021824385.1 bacterium
GTAAGAAAGACGCCATATCATAGTGCCCGGAAAATGTTGATACCAAGTGCCCTCCAACCATGTAACTCAAGGCAATACCTTTTGAATATTCGCCACTTTGTGTAGTTACAATCGGCCAGTTTAAGTATTTTTGGCCAAAACCATATACAAATATATAGAAAACAACAATTGCAAAACACATCAGGAAAAACTTGAGTTCTTTCTTGGTGATCTGTAAGTCAAGTACCAAGAGAAACGGTAGCATGTATTCAATCCGTCGGGCCCAATTTAGCAGTCCAACGAGGGGTGATACCGTTTGAAGAAGCACAATGCCTGCTGCGGTAGATAACAGTCCCACTGCCCAAAAAAGTAAAAATGCACGCCAAATAGGCTTATCTTTTATTGAAAGAAGGTTGTGAATGTGAGTTACAAACCACACAAAACTTACTAAAAATATAACAAAATCTTCAAGACGAATTGCAACGTATGTGCCTGGTATTGCAAACAGTGGAAACTTTGGATACAACGGAATTGTCAGGATAAGAAGAGCGACCAAATACTTTCCACTTTTCGCCCAGATAGTGTCAAATACTGTTAAGAGTTTTTTCATATATTTTTTCTTGAGTAGACTTTCCTAGTATAGCGAAAATAATTATACGAAGTATGCAGCCACCTTTGAGCATAATTCGTGCAATATTCGTTACATGAGGAAAATGTTTCTTATAAAACAAAACGATATTTTTAAATTCGGAAGTAATTGCAAATTCACTCGTGCTACTTCCCCTCCCCAAATGAACAATTGAAGCGTCATGTAGATAAAAAACGATAAAGCCACATTGTTTTACTCGGTAACAAAAATCAAGCTCCTCTACATACATGAAGTAATCTTCATCGAGTCCATTAACTTTTTTGAGAATCGATTTTGGAAACATAAAAAATGCGCCGGTCACCCAATCCAGCTCACGACTCCCCGTATAGAATTGAGCGCTCGGGTGAACAGGCTTTATGAGATTCGATAGAACTGGCATGTCATCAAGAAAACTCATCCATGCAAAAAGTCGAAATAGCGTAGGGAAAAAACCTCCTGTTGGCTGCACACTATTGTCGGCATTCTTGAGCGAACAGCTTGCAACGCCAATGTGAGGGTCTTTCTTCAAAAGATCTAAGACAGGAGTAATTGCATCATGGGTTAAATAGGTATCGGAATTGAGCATCAGAATGTACGTTCCGCGGGCTTTGGCAAATCCTTGATTGTTTGCTTTTGCAAAACCTACGTTTTTTTTGTTTTCAATAACTGTTATGTTTTTTTTCTTACGACTCAAAACGGCAGCTGCACTTCCATCAGTTGAGGCATTATCAACAACGATTATTTCATATGGTGACTTCACCCATTTTTCGATGGATGAAATACACGAAAGGAGCAGTTTCTGAGTGTTAAAGCTTACGATGACAATAGTGACGAGAGGGCTTTTTTCCATTCAATATAAAGAAAATAAATTGAGAAGAGAATTGCAAACGAAACAAAAAGTCTTACGGGGAGTGAAGTCGGGACATATTTAATGGTTATTTTCTCTGCATAGCTTTTTCCATTTATAACAATATTGTCTTGTGCTTTTTGAGGAATAAACCCGTTTATATACAGTGAATCGCGAAGTGGATGAGTAAGCTCCTCAAGATACCAACTGCGGGTTTGATCACGAATAATTGTTTGTGCTTCCTCTGGAGGATAGTTGAGACGCATAAAAGGCAGATATTTAATTTGTGAAGAATAGTGAGCAATAACTTGGTCACGTGTATATTGTGTGAAATACGCTCGCCTCAAAGGGCTTTCAACATCCGCAGGCTCTGTTGACTGTAGCGCATCAGGTGGAGGGGCCGGAAATGGATAACTCGGTATTGTAATGTACCGAAAATACAGTGACAGCAGTGGAACAAACACTGCAATAAGAAGAAGGGTTGATTTACGCATGAAAAATTATTGGAATAATCGAGCACGTCCGAGTTTGTAGCTGAGCTTCTTTAGTCCTCGCTCCCCGATCACTTTAGCAGGCACTCCACCAACAAAGGCAAAGGCAGGAACATCTTTGGTAACAACTGCACCTGCGGCAACCACAGCACCTTCACCAATGGTGACCCCAGGCAGAATAATGGCCCGAGGCCCGATAAAGACATAATCATGGATCGTGACGGGTGCCACTATTGCGTGAAAATCGACAGCATTCATATCATGCTCCGAATTGTAAATCATTACCTCGGAGGCGATATCAACATGTGAACCAATGGTGAGTCTGGCTCTCCCATCGAGAAAAATGCGATCGCCGATAATAGTGTCTTCGCCAATAACAACTCCTCTTGGATCAAAAAACTTTGCTCCCATATGAATAGTGGTACCACGCCCCACTTCAGCTCCAAAGAGCACAATTGCAAGTTTCCGAATACTCCAGAACGGTACATGAAGACTAATGGAGTGAAGAACAAAAAGCTTAAAGTCGAGGTAATAATTCAAAAAGCGATTGCCAATTTTTTGTGAAGCTTGACCAAACTCCAGTGTTTTTCCATTTTTGTCGGTAAACGAAATGCCCTTACCACTTATTTTTACATTATCAGAAAATAACATTAGGGCAATTGTAGCAAATTACAGGAGACTCCGCAGTATTTGTATCGTCTCTCGGGCTGTTTTTTGCCAACTAAAGAATGTAGCTTGTTCCACTCCCGCCTTACTCATTTTTGAAAACTCTTGTTTTGTGGCTGAAAGTACTCGTTCAATTCCTTGAGCAATGTCATGCGTGTCATCGGGGTTAACAACAATCCCCGCCTTGCCTGCAACTTCAGGCAAACTTCCCCTATCGGAAACTACAACCGGGACACCACACGCCATGCTTGATACCACGTCAAGTCCAAAGCCCTCCCAGAAGGAAGGCAAAACGAAACAGCGTGCATTTGCAACAAGTATGGGCTTGTCTGCCTCATCTATAAAATCTGTAAAAACAACGCGTTCTTGAAGTTGCAATTTTTGAGCAAGTGAAAATATGCTATCAAAAAGCCAACCCTTTTTACCTGCAACTACAAGCTGAGTATCGGGATACTTTTTTTCGACAGAACTCCATGCCTTCAAAAGTCCTTCAATATTTTTGCTTGGTTTTAACGTACTCATAAAAAGTATATATTTCAGCCCTATAGAATACTTATTAAGTACTCGTTTTACTTCTTCTGAGTTTGTACGCGGTGGATAATTTTGATTATCGTACCCAAGTAGTGTAGTAATCGTTTTTTCGCGAGCTGAAGGATATCTTTTCACAATATCTTTCCGAGTAGTTTCCGAAATCGCCAGTACTTTTTGGGCATGAGCAATCGACCAAGCAGTCCAGAGCTTCAACTGCCAAAAATCGTATTTTTTAAATTGTTCGGTAAATTCCAAATAACCAAGATCCATGATTGAGCAAACACGAGGCATAGGAGCAAAGGGTGGAATATAGTGACTTGGGGTCCAGAACACTGCAGGCTTATGAGCAGTGAGGTACAAATGAGGCATTAACGTTTTTAAGATCCACTGCCCTCCCCCCATAAGAACTACGTATTTAAAGTTTTTAGTGGGCTTCGGCATATGTGGGAGTGGTTGGTGCTTCAGGTATACCACCACCTCAAAGTTACTCTTCCACTCATCCTCTAGCTTGTGGATATTTTGAAGTACCTCGTAGGCATAGTTGTTTACCCCAACGCGATTTACAACATTTGCTTCATTACCATCAATTCCAACTATGGGTTTATACTTTTCCATATGCTTTTTTATACACTTCCAGTGTTTGTCTTGCTGTTTGTTCCCATGAATAGTTTTTCACCAGCTGTTTACCAGCAGCCACAAGGGCTTTCTTTTGTAAAAGTGCCTTTTTAATTCCTTTTGCAATGTCTGTCGTATCAAATGGATTAACAAGCACTGACGCCCCACCTACTTCCTGCATACTACCCGTGTTACTCGTGACGACTGGGCAACCAAGTGCATATGCTTCCAGAATTGGTAATCCAAATCCTTCATACAGCGATGGATACAAGAAAAGTTCAGCTTCACGGTACAGATTTGACAGTTCATCAGTACTCACAAAGCCCGTATAAATAATGCTTGGGTTTTCAGCGATTTTTCCGTTTTTTTCTCCAACAATTACCAGTTTCGTTTCTTTACGGTGTAATGATAAAAATGCATCAATACCTCGCTCAATGTTTTTGCGCCCACTTGTACCCACCATCAACATATATTTTTCAGGGATTGCAAAGCGCTTATGAATGTCTAATTGAGGGGCATGTACGAGTTCAGGATTCGGCGCCTCAGGAATAACATATAATCTGTCACTCGAAATGCCGTAGGCAATCAAATCTTTTTCTATGCTGAAACTCGGAACAATAATAAGATCGGTATTGTTTTTAACGAGCGCAAGTTTTCTATTAAATACGCGCTTAATACGCGGGTGAGTAACATCCGCATACAAAATTGGTGAGAGATCATGAACAGTTGTTACTTTGGGGGCACGTGTGAAGGGCTCAGTCCAATCTGAAACATGAATTACATCAGCGTGTCCAGTAAAGACTTCAAGGGGAATAATTTTTGTGTAATTCCACAGAGCGTCTGAAATACGTGGTGGTAGAGGAAGTGTTACCAATTCAAATTTTCCATTAAGATTTTTTATATACTCATGTAATTCATTCTTTCGTCGTAAAACTCCTGCATATAAAACATACTTGTTTTCTGGCGCTATTTTGAGAAGAGCACGAACAAGCTCTCGGGTATAAACCGATACACCAGTGCCGTAAACTACTTGTGAAATATCAATAGTTATTTTCATCGTTTAATCATAATTTCTGTTGGACCAATCTTTTCTGCCACCACATAGTATCTGTCTACAAAGGCTGCAATCTTTGGCATATATGAAACCAGATTGTACGAGTCCGTCATGGCAGTTTCATCACGAACAATAACCACCGGAGGGTCAGCCTTAAGTCCATTCAGTATAGGTTCCTCCGCAATTTTCATAAACCATGGAAATTCGAATACAAATACGTTGCCAGCGGGGTGAGTATTTGTTATTGGGTATATGTATGGATAAGTAGCAAATGCAAAGACAGAACTTCCCGGGAGCGTGTACGATTTTACCCTATCAAATACCAAATAATCCTCTTTGGCAAAAAACTTTGTTTCTGCTCCCCAATTTCGCCAATACGAACGCATGCCAACAATAGTACTAAAGAGCAAAAATGCAGTAACGATTAGATATTTCCTTTTCAACCTCAGAGCCCCGAGAATGAACGAGAGAATTGCGAATGGAATAACAGGCTGCATATGGACAAAATCGAATCGAGCATATGCGTAGAGAAACCCGGTGAAGAAAAAGATACAAAGGAGTATCCCCTCACCTCTCAATTTCTGGTTTTTTAAGAGCATAAACAACCCTGCAATCGCAGGGACAGAGACAAACAACGTGCTGATTATGTCTTTTATGGTGGGGTATTTTCTCCCCATATCGTGATAAGCAGTGAAGTTAAATGTGCCCGCCCAATAGAAGAAATCTTTTACAATGCCTCTTCCTGCAACATAGGCAAGCATGACAAGCACAGGAATACCTGCACACAAAAAGAAATAGAAGAGCTGTTTTTTGTTTTTTACATTTAAAAGCAGATACAGTGAGAGAAACGCGCCTAAAGGAATGACAATTTGCTTAGTAATGGCAGCAAGGCCGAGAACAATGCCGCTGGTAATGTAATACCGGAGACGTTTTTCAGCTATAGCCTTTGTAAGAAAGTAGAATAACCAAAGCAGCAGTGGCACCAGAATTGACTCTATCCAAAGCGTACCCCCTTCAAAATACCCTTGCCAAAACATGTAGAGCACTGCGCCCGAGAGTATCATTACCTTCGAAACTTTTCTCTCTCTTAAGATTGCATATAAACCAAGATGGCTGAGAATAATCAATAGAATTTGAACAACCCTAAACCGATCAGAAGTTGTGATGCCCAGTGTCGCAAAATTGAGCGGGAAAAACATCAAACCTGGAAAATGTTGATCAAATATTTGCTTATAAGGAACTAATCCAATTTTAGTTAAGTAAGGGTATACAAAAAGTTCGGGATACGGAAAAAATGTTGTTTTCAAAAGAAGAAGCACATGTACAAAAACAATTGAGCCCCAAAGCAGCTCAAATTTTCGCGTCATGAAGAGTTTACGCATGCTTTTCTAGTTCCCAAATTTTAACCCATGTCGTAAATCTATAAAATGCCATCAAACTTGATAATACAAACCCATGAAGCCCATCTAAATATCCTTGCTTCAAGAAAAATCTTCCAACAAAGGATCTTGCTGAGTAGAAAACAAGAGAAAACATGTTAAATCGAATCCCTTTTTTGTACTGCTCACGGGCTTCAATATCTGTATAGCGGTTTAGCATCTCAATGAATGCAGAGACAGAAGGGTGTGAATGATGAATTTTTGCATTTTTTAGGATACCTACCGATCCAGTACTCACCCACTCCTCGTGAACACTTCCGAGCCAAGAACCATTGGTTTTATCGTATAGCCAAACATGAGCATCTGGACTCCACCGAGTATGTTTTATTTCTTTCCCAAAAATTATATTCCTTCTCGGGATGAGAAATGCCGAATTAGATGTATTTTGAAGTGTTTGGTGAATTTCTTCGCTTAATTCATGGGGAATTTCCTCATCCGCATCCATTGAGAGCACCCAATTATGTTTTGTACAGGAGTTCGCAAAGGATCTCTGATCTGCAAAATTCTTAAATGGATGGAAAAACGTATGAGCGCCAAGTTTCTTTGCAATTTTGACTGTATTATCAGTACTTCCCGAATCTACGACTACAATATCGTTTGAAAGACGTTTCACCGACGTGATAGCACGTTCAATAGTGCTCTCCTCATTTAAGGTAACGATTAGGATTGAAACTTCAGTCATATTTAGAGATTGATCGAAATAAGTGTATATATTTTATGGCAACTTCGTCCCATGAAAATTTCTCTGCCAGGGTTCTAGGAAGACGCCCCCACGTTCGATGCACACATTCCTCGAGCGCCTGTGAATAGTTTTCGATATTGGTCGGATCTACAAATATTCCAGCTTCCCCGATTATCTCACGCTTAATTGGATCATCAGTGGTAACAACAGGGAGACCAGAGGCCATTGCCTCAAGATATACCATTCCAAATGCTTCTTGTGACCAAGTTGGCAATGTAAACACATCAGCAGTGCGATAATACCTTGAAATATCACTGTGTTTAACCACGAGTCGTTTATATCTATCGCCAAGCATTTCTCTCCCAAAATAATCAACCTCTACTTCAAGTTTCTTCTCTCCCTGACCAAGCATTAAAAGTGAACCCTTTTGCAGTTTTGAAACAGCTTCTATTACAAGAGAAGGCCGCTTACCTGACTCAATTGCCCCCACATATAAGTAGATTGGGTGTTCAAGTGAAAGGCTGATACGTTTCCCGGTTTCAGAAAAATCCGACAACCAAACCCCATTCGGAATCGTGACCACACGTATAAACGGATTCTTTTTCCTTGCCCACTTTGCAGCATGGGAGGAAAGCGCAACAAATGTGTCTGGAAAACAAAGCAAATTCCAAAACTCATCGCCACCAATTCCAGCATGACCAACAATAATCATCTTTTTTCCAAAAAACCATGAATATATTCTGATTATTAAGGCCTGCCAGCCACCATTCGTAGGGATTATGATATCTGGCTTAAATTTCGAGATATCTGACAAAACAGAGAAGGTAAATCGAGCAACAAGAATACTCCAATAATCTAAAAGGAAGTTTCGAACGAATTTGCCTCGCAAGTCAGGTTTCTCCCAGTCAATTGCAATTTTCGTATTGCCAAAAATTTTGACCTCACATTCATTTCCGACAGCCTTTTTGAGTGATTCAGCCCATACCTCAACACCTCTTTCAGAATGACCAGAATACAACGATAAAATGGCTACTTTCATACCAGCAGTATAGCAATATCACAAGCGGAATCGATATTTAATTAAAGCCCTGAGGGCTGAAAAGCCATCAACCCAACTGATCTTCTTGCCTTCGTCATAACCACGGGGAGTCACATCTATTGGAGTCTCGTATATCTGAATACCTTGCCGCAATATTTTTGCAGTGATTTCGGGTTCAAAGTCGAATCGATTGGATTCTATTTCTATTTTTTTCAAAACACTCGATTTCATTAGTTTGTAACACGTCTCCATATCTGTGAGAGAACTGGAATAAAGAATATTCGTAATGAGCGTTAAGAGCTTGTTTCCCAAATAATGGCTAAAAAGCGGAGTTCTATTCGGTCCAAACAAAGCAAAGGGGTATGTCTTTAACCGGGTTCCGTATACAACATCAGCTTTGTGTTTAAAAAGACAGGAAAGGAGGATATTATACTGACGCGGGTCGTATTCGAGGTCCGCATCCTGAATAAGAATCAGTTCTCCCGTTGCATGTTTCAAAGCCGTCTTTATGGCAGCCCCTTTCCCCTTGTTCTTTCGGTGTCTGTATATTTTTATTACTTTTTTGTATTTTTTCTCTAAAACCACCATTTCCTTCCATGAAGCGTCGCTTGACCCGTCATCAACGAGTATAAGCTCCTTCTTAATATTTCTTGAAACTTTTGCCTTTAATACCCGATTGATTAACTCAACCAGAGTGTCTTGTTCATTGAAAACCGGAATTAATACGGAAAGAATCATTTTGAAGCTACAATTACACAGGACAAACCAAACGGCGGTTTTATCAGCTTTTCAATAAAAAGTGGTAACCGAGCAACAACACTAAACATCTTCAACTGATTGCTCGGAATTATTTTTCTTCGAAGAACACGTGAGTTTAATAGCCATCCCAGTCCTCCTAACACATTAAAATAATATTTTTTTTGGACCTTGTATCCACACTGCTCAAAAAGTGCAGCGAGTTTGTTTAATGAATACCGCCTTTCATGTCCGAGATTTTTATCCAGACTTCCGTAAAACTGTGAGTGAGCAGGAGTTAACAAAAAGATATGTCCATTTTTTCTCAGCAACTTGTACATGTTTCTAAGAGCTGCTTTGTCGTCTGCAATGTGTTCGAGAACATTTAAACAAATAATCGAATCAAATCGTTTTTTGTCGCCAAAAAAATATTTTCCCTTCTCTATGTCGCCCAATCCAACCTGTGCAACGTGTTTTAATTCACGTTTCATTTTGGATACATAATGTTTTTGAATATCTATCGCAGTCACCTCTCCTTGATGGGAGAGCTTCTTCGTAAAAGAGCCAATTCCACTTCCAGCTTCGAGTATGTCGCCATTCATGTATTTTTTTGCCATATCAAATATCAGGTCGTTATAAAAACCGACCGTGTCCATTCTCTTTAGTGTTTCTTCTCCAATAACATCCATAGTTCAATTCTTTTTTCTAGCTACAACAAGGATATGTGGGCCCCAGTACACAAACGGATATATATTCCATTCAGCTAGCTTTCTAAAAATTTTCTGTTGCATTTTAGCACCCTCCAACTCCTCCTCCCAGCAGGTATTAACTTCTAAAATAGTGAGCCCTTTGAAACTCAAGTAGCTTACTAAAGAACGAGCATATGGTTCAACTACAGTATCAGTATCCATCTCGTACATATCTTCTCGCGGTACGACTGGTTCCCAATTCAAATCAGTATCTGGGTTTATTTGCTTCATATAATCTGTAATAAATCCTTTCAACAGCTTAACGAGTCGGTTGCCTAGATATACAGGCGAAGATCTATTTGGCGACCCGTAATTTGGTGCCGCAAGAACTATTGTCCCGTCATTTTTTGTTACCCGAACCATTTCATCAATAACAGCTCTTGGATTAGAAAGATGTTCTAAAACATAGGCACTATACACGACATCAAAAGATTCATTTTTATATGACAAATCCTCAGCATTTCCGCTTTTAAAATGAATATCCGGATACTGTTTTTTTGCTCTCCGAATGGCGTATTCGCTCGCGTCAATGCCATAGAGGTGTGAACTTTTCCTTATTAAATTCGATAATCTGGTTCCCTCC
>JAKAKU010000099.1 GCA_021824385.1 bacterium
GTTATCAGGCATGGTATAAAAAGTTACTCCGCGTCTTCCTATTGCATACACGATGGGGAATTCAAGCTGGGCTTCATTTGCCGCAAGCTCCAAAAACAGTGTTTCTATTTTGTCTTTTACTTCAGACACCCGCGCGTATGGCTTATCGATTTTGTTGATAACAACAATAACTTTCAAGCCCAAAGCGAGAGCTTTTTTTAGTACGAAGCGAGTTTGAGGCATCGGGCCTTCTTGAGCGTCAACAATAAGGAGCACCCCATCGGCCATTCCCAAGGTACGCTCAACTTCTCCTGAAAAATCAGCATGTCCTGGGGTATCAATGACGTTAATTTTTGTGCCGTTGTAGCTGATTGCACAATTTTTAGCGAGAATAGTAATTCCGCGCTCTCGCTCTAAATCATTGCTGTCCAAAATGGTTGTTTGCTGCATTTCGGCCTGGTTATCACGGAACGTGTGCGTTTGTTTTAAAAGCGCATCAACAAGCGTGGTCTTTCCATGATCAACGTGAGCAATAACGGCAATATTTCTAATGTTTTTTACGTGATTATTTTCCATATCTATTTTTAAACTAAAACTTACAAAGCAAGTACTTCACAGTGCGTATGAGCGAACAAGAAGTAGGACCTGGGTCAGGTGAAACGTAGTATATCACAAATGAGTCACCAAAAGCCCGCCCGAAGGCGAGCCCTGGCTATTTAATCTCAAGTTCTCATTACGAAGCAGTAGTTGTTGTACTATCTGCAGGAACTGTAGCTGTTGTTGCAGGCTCAGCTGTAGGCATCGTTGGAACTGCTGGTGTCTCCATGACCGGAGCGGATGGCTCTGTCATTGCAGGTACCATCGGTTCTGTAGCGGGCATAGCTGGTTCTGCCATAAGCGGAGCTGTTGGCTCTGTAGCCATAGGGGCTGGTGCTGTAGGCATCGTTGGAACAGCTGGTGTTTCCATGACTGGTGCTACCGGTGCTGTTGCATCTGCAACAGGAGCAGAAGCCATAGGTTGTGTCATTGTTGGATCTGTAGGGTTCATATTTTGCTCACCTCCTTAGATTATTTGTTCAATTGAGTTTTTCGAACCAATTTGGCCATATATACAATCTGGCGAAGTTCGCCATCAAGGCCTTCAATTTCATTTGCGCCAGTTGCTGCTTGAAATTCTCGTAAGTAATACGAGAGTCCCTCCTCAAGTTCAGACAGATCAGATTTTAATTCCGTAATTTTTTCAACTATTGCCCTCCCTGCTGGAACGGAGAGTAACTGTTTTTTGGTAGCAGACTTTTGTTTGGTAGCTTTCTTGGCAGCTTCATTATGTTCTCGATAAACGGGGTCATTCTCTAAATAACTCGCAAGCATTTCTTTATGAGGCTCCATTTCTTTTTTAAGATTTTCAATTTTAGAAATTCTGTCTTTAATTGCCTCTTCAATCAATAAAAGTGATTCAAGTCGTGGTTGCACGACACCGGTTACCTGTGCATCTTCATCAATTTTTTGTGGTTCCACTGAAAGGTCATTCATAAACAAAATCAATGTACCTGTTATAGCAAAAAAATTAAAGGGGCAAAGCGCTAATCGTGCTATATTGTTTTCACCATGCAGAACTTCTCAACTCCCATGATGAAGCAGTATGAAGAGATAAAAAAAAGGTATCCCGATTGTTTGCTTTTTTTTCGTCTCGGAGACTTTTATGAACTCTTCCTCGATGATGCAAAAATCGGTTCGGAAATATTGGGAATTACTCTCACAGGACGACCGAAAGGCAAAGACGGCAGAATTCCCATGGCGGGGGTGCCTTACCACGCCGTCGACGGGTACCTTCATAAACTCGTAAAAGCCGGATACAAAGTGGCCATTTGCGAGCAGCTGTCTGAGCCCGATAAAAAAGGCATTGTTGAGAGAGACGTAATTCGAGTAGTAACTCCAGGGACAATTCTTGACGAGCGCGCACTCGAAAAAAAAACACACAATTATATTCTTTCCCTTTTGGTCGAAAAAAATAGTATTGCACTTTCATTGGCCGACTTTTCAACAGGGCAACTTCAAACTGAGGAATACTTTACAGAAAATTGGCAGGAGCTCTTGAGAGACGAGCTTATCAAAACAAATCCAACTGAATGTATCTTGCCAGATTCTCTGTATAACGATCCAGAGGTATTGAAAATATTAAAAACAGTTCCTAATATCACCATATTTCTCTTTCCCGAGTGGCAGTCTTCTACAACCTACGCCAAAAAGGAGCTTATGGCACACTTTGGAGTAAAAACACTCGAAGCATTTCAAATTGAGAACAAGCCTCTTGCACAAAAGACCTGCAATGCACTGCTTTCGTATCTGAAGTTAACGCAAAAAAACAACCTTCCTCACATAAATAGTATTGTCCTTTTGCCTTCAAACGAGTTTGTTCTCCTCGACCGGGCAACAATCATTAACTTGGAGTTGTTTTCTACAATTCGTGAACAAAATACCAAGGGAAGTCTCCTCGCTGCCATCGATTACACACACACCGCCATGGGTGGACGACTTCTCAAAGACTGGCTGGTGCACCCCTTAAAATCGAAAAAGAATATTGAAAGCAGACTCAATGCAGCTGACGAACTTATTGAAAACAAGGCACTTGCCGTGTCTCTCCAAAAATTGCTCACTGAAATTACCGATATCGAACGAACATTCTCTCGAGTAAGTGTGGGAATTGGAAACGCGAGAGATCTAAAAGCACTCTCACATGCCCTGGAGTTGGTTATTTCATTAAAACACAACCTCGTTTCTGCAAATTCGTCTTTTTTGACTAAAGCACAAAAAGAAATTTCCCCAAAAATTACCACACTGGCAAAAAACATCGAAGAGACTCTTACCGAGGATCCCCCCATTCAACTAAAAGAAGGAGGACTTATTCGTGACGGAGTTGATAAAACGGTCGACGAACTTCGTCAGGTAGTTATGAGTGGAAGAAGTTGGGTTGCCAAACTTGAAGCAAAGGAACGCGCACAAACCGGTATTGGTTCACTCAAAATTCGCTACAACCAAGTGTTTGGCTATTTTATTGAAGTGAGTAAATCAAATTTATCAGCAGTTCCTTCCCATTATTTTCGCAAACAAACACTGGTAAACGGCGAGCGCTTTATTACAGAAGAACTCAAAGAGAGAGAAGAGACAATACTTAAAGCAGAAGAGCTTCTTAAATCTCGAGAATATGAGCTCTATAAAATACTCCTTTCTGAAGTGGTGAGTTACGCCCCGCTCATTCAAAAAGCGGCCGAGTCCGTTGCCAAAATTGACTGTATTGCTTCAATTGCCATATGTGCGAAAACACATCGATATTCACGACCCAAAATTGTATATTCTCACGAACTCGTTATAAAAGACGGCAGACACCCCGTCGTTGAACAAGTTATTTCTCAAACTCACTTTGTTCCCAATAGCACTCATATTGGAAGCCCCAAACAGTCAATTATGCTGCTCACGGGCCCGAATATGGCGGGTAAATCGGTCTACTTGCGACAAGTCGCAGTGATCACATTACTTGCTCATATTGGTTCGTTTGTTCCAGCCAAAAGTGCATACATACCAATAGTGGATAGTATTTTTGTTCGAAGTGGTGCGAGTGACATGATTTCATCAGGCTTATCGACGTTCATGGTGGAGATGGTTGAGACTGCTTTTATATTAAACCATGCGACAAGCAAAAGCCTTATTATTATGGATGAAATTGGACGTGGAACGAGCACCTACGACGGTGTCAGCATTGCCTGGGCTGTCGCAGAGTACCTTATGGAACACGTAAATCCCTCACCCAAAACGCTTTTTGCAACCCACTAGCATGAGCTTATCTACTTAGAAAAAAAGTACCCAAATAAACTTAAAAATGCTCACATGAATGTTTCACACCAAGGAAGTGAACCCGTTTTCACGCATTCTTTGGTTCACGGACCAGCCTATGAAAGCTACGGGGTCGACGTTGCAAAATTGGCGGGAGTACCTACTTCTGTAGTTGCACGAGCCAACGTCCTCTTAAAAGAACTCCACAAAACTCAGTCTGCTGTAGTTATTCCCGACAAACAAAACAATAGCCTTTTAACAGAGATTACCAATATTGATATAAACAACACAACGCCAGTTGAGGCTTTTCAAATTCTTTCAAAGTTAAAACAAAAATATGAATAAAATTGTTCAACTATCAGAAGAAACAATTGCAAAAATTGCCGCCGGAGAAGTAATTGAGCGGCCATCATACGCGGTTAAAGAACTCGTTGAAAACGCGATAGACGCAAAACCCACCCATATCGATGTCATAATTGTGGACAGTGGCCTAACAGAAATTACCGTTGTAGACGATGGCGTTGGCATGTCGAAAGAAGATCTGCAAATGGCACTGCTTCCCCATACAACCAGTAAGATCAGAGATTCAAGCGAATTGACAACGGTTTCAACCCTCGGTTTCAGAGGTGAAGGGCTATCGAGCTTGGTTGCAATTTCAGATATCTCACTGTCTTCACGGCCCAAAAACTCGGCTGTTGGACACAGTATCGAATCAGTAAATGCATCTATTCAATCAATTAAACAAATCGGGATGGCGACAGGAACCAGAATAAGTGCATACAAACTAATGAACAACTTGCCAGCACGGAAGAAATTCTTGAAAAGCGAACGAACAGAATTCCGGCACATTGTTGAATACATTTTAGAGGTTTCTTTAAGCTTCCCCTCCATTTATTTCACTCTTACTCACAACAACAAAAAAATAGTAGATATTGGTGGAAATACAACATCTCGAATTTCAGAAATTTTTGGGGAGAGTGTCGCAGCACGCATTATGTCTCGATCTTTTAAAAACAGCATTACTTCTGTAGATCTCAATATTGGTCATCCAGAAAACGCGCTTCCGTCCAAAAACAAACTTTATATTTATATAAACAATCGCCCGGTTTCTGATCCAGTTGTTGCCGCTGCTATAAAAGAGGCATACGGAAAACTTTTAGATCCTTATTCATATCCCGTCGGTGCTGTTTTTGTTTCAATTCCATCACAATTTGTAGACGTAAACGTACACCCCACCAAACGCGAGGTCAGATTTGAAAGTGCAGAGTATATTTTCCAAGAAATTCTTGAGAATACTCGAGAACTCCTCGGGAGTTACAACCTTACCTTTGGATCACAAAACGTGCATGCAACAAACCGTGAAATAGCTTCCGACTTACGAGCTGACGTTTCAAAATTGCCCATTTCACATATTCTTGATGATACGCTCTCAGATGAGCTCATTATTATAGACAACACATACATTATTACCCCCCACAAAGATGGCCTCATATTGTTTGACCAGCATGCTGCACACGAGGCGCTGTTGTACGAAGCTTTCAGTAAGTCATTTCTCAAACACAAAACCGAAAGCATTGAGCTTGCAGCCCCTATTCTGATACCTCTCACCAAGACTCAAATGCTTGAGTTTGAAGAGCATGGTGAAGTTTTTCATAAAATGGGCTTCAAAATAGACATCTTTGGAGGAAATACCGTCAAAGTTTCGGCTATTCCAAAACTTGCTAACGAGCATGATATTGCTGGGCATATTGCCGAAATTTTGGAATATGTGAGCTCATCCCACTACCCTGATATCGACCACATAAATAACAAAATGATTGCATTTTTGTCATGTAAGTCGGCTATTAAAGCGGGCGACAAACTTTCAAAAACTGAAGCCTTCAAAATTATTCACGCCTTAAACGAAAGCAATTCAGTTTATACCTGTCCACACGGAAGGCCTGTTAAGCGTATTGTGAGTGTCCGTGATCTACAGAAAATGTTCAAACGAGTGTAAAGTGTGCTATACTACACCCGGCTTGAATAGTAATTCGTTTTAGTAATCTTTTTTGTGTTCGCTTCTAAAACAGTTCCTCGTACAAGCGTTACTGGAGGTGAATACAAGATGGCAAAACGTTTATTCGTAGGAAACTTACCTTATTCTGTAGATGACAACCAACTCGCAACTCTTTTTGGAGAAGTGGGAACCGTGTCTTCAGCAACTGTTATTATCGACAGAATGAGTGGACGTGCAAAAGGATTTGGATTCGTAGAAATGTCTACAGATGAAGAATCTGATAAAGCAGTCGCAGAACTTAACGGTCGTGAAATGGATGGAAGAAAGATCATCGTCAATGAAGCTCGCCCAATGGAGGAAAGAGCACCAAGAGATGGTGGTAGTTTTTCAAGAGGTCCACGTCGTGACTTTGGAAATGGAGGCAGTCGAGGTGGCTCGAACTCTGGATCAGGAAGAAGATATTAAAAACGGATTAGTGTAAAAAGACAGGAAGCCCCACGCAAGTGGGGTTTTCTGGTGGGCAAAAAACTCACTTTGTTTTAAACAAAATTACGTTTGGAAGTCCACGCCCGGGACCCAATTTGTATCCACCACTCCACAAAGCAGTCGAACCACCACTATCAAGGTTTAAGGCATTATCCATTTGCAGGACAGTGAGCGCTGCTGCAGAGTCGTTCACGGTTGCATTCATAACCGTTCCAATAAACACCATACTCCCCCTGTTGGCCACAAAACTTCTATTACCCTTAGATGTCATCTTTGAATCACCTCCTGGGTTTAAGTTTGATCCGTTAAACACAAGCATTGGGTAGTTTGATAGCACTCCATCAACTCCCGTGTCTCGTCCCCATTCCTGGGCAGCCCTCACAAATCGAATTGAACCCCCTTGAAAAATAACAGCCGGATTGGTGCTATATACATTGTTGGCCGAATTAAAATAATATTTATCTTTATTCATGAGAAGCGTATCAAAACTATTTGTTTTACCGGCACATGAATCATAGGTTGCTGGACAAAAATAGCCACCATTTACCCCTGCATAAGCACCGTTCCGGGCGACATATTCCCCCAAAGAAAGTACCGGACAATTGTTTGCACAATCACTCGTTGAGGCAGTGTCCACGATTACCTTTGTAGATCCAAGATCTGCTCCAATGATGTAAACAGTAAAGTCACCATTTGCCGTGTGAACACGCTTGACGCTATATCCGGATCCTGCGGGGCCAGTAGAAACAGGAATAGGAGTTGCCGTGGGCTTTGGGGTAGGAGATTTTGTAGGGGTAGGAGTAGGTGATGGGCTTAGTGTTGGGGTTGGCGAAGGGGTGGGTGTTGGTGAAGCGGTAGTCGTGGCTGTAGGGAGAGTGGTGGCAAGTGAAACTTGCGGTTGAACTTGAGAATTCGTGCTCACTGGCATTTTCACTTTTATAACAACCGCAACGAGTGCCACTGCCAATAACACAAAGACAACTACGGCAATGATGGCAGAACCACTATTTTTTCTCATTCTTCATTATTGAATAAAGAGCATGCCGAAAGCAATTGTGACTCCTGAGTCAAAGTGAGGTAAAATAGGCATATATTGCCGAATCATCTAACGGTAGGATAGCGGACTCTGAATCCGTTCATCTTGGTTCGAATCCAAGTTCGGCAGCAAATCAATTTAGCTTCATATATCTAAATCAAACTATTCCTCTCCACACTTTGTTTCAAACTAATTCAAATAAATAAATTGTAGTAGAATAGTTTCAATGAGAAAAATTATTGTTGTTGAATTTATTACACTTGACGGTGTTATGCAAGCTCCAGGTGGCTCTAAAGAAGATACTGCTGAGGGTTTCAAGTTTGGCGGATGGATGGGCCCTTATTTTGATGAAGATGGCGGGAAAGAAATGGGAAAACAAATGAAAGAGACCGTCGGATTACTCTTGGGACGAAAAACATATGATATCTTTTCGGGATTTTGGCCGCATCATGCTACAGAAACAGAAGGCTGGCCACAAATAAACAAAATTCCAAAATATGTAATGTCCAAAACCTTAGAAAATCCAAGCTGGGAAAACACTGAAGTGTTAAAAGATATAAATGCATTAAAAGAGCTAAAGAAATCAACCGGTCCTGACTTACAAGTGTACGGAAGTAGCAATCTTATTCAATCATTAATGAAGAACGATTTGGTAGATGAACTTTGGCTAAAAATATTTCCCCTTACACTTGGGACAGGAAAACGATTGTTTGAAAAAGGCACAATTCCTGCTGCCTTCAAACTATATAAATCCAAAGTTACTCCAAGTGGTACTTTCTTTGGCTATTACAGACGTGCTGGAGATGTTAAAACCGAAGACATAGTATAGTTGTTTACGGAGTCAGCAAATGCCAGCATGGTAATCAGGAATATAAAATTGTCCTTCTGAAGACTGCCAAAAAGTTCGAATAGTGTCTATGTCCACCAGCAAAAAAATGGGCCGTTATTTTCGTAATCTTTGAAGTGTCATTTAGCCTTATTTGTAGGGTATTTTGTAACTCGCTCTACTAATACATATTTGTTATCTAACCCTAAAGCCTCAAATTGTTTTTGAATTGACTCGGAAGAATTGTTCGCATCACTCGGTAAAAGTTCGTTTTTGTTACCATCAAATTTTCGTACTGTTTTTTCATCGAGGAGCGAAACTGCTATTGTTTCCTTGGTTGTACTAACCTCCAAGACCATTTCACCGTTCTTTGTAAAGCCAAGTAGCTTCTCAGGCCTAGTGTCTATATATTGGTTGGAAGCTTCGTTCAATCGTTTCAATTCGGAAGCCTTTAGAGTAGTAGTCTCAACTCTTTGATAATAACAACCTTCATAACATGAAGCTGTTAGATAGTAATTTCCAAATTGATAGATTATGGTTCCAATCGGTTTCTGTAATTTTTCAATTTTGGAGGTTCGAGTCGGAGGTAATTTTAACCGATATTCAAATCCGGCATTTCTCGGGCCGTAACTTCCTACTTTCAGAAAATATGTATTTTCAATGAGTTGTGGATAAACCATGTCAATCTCACCCCAGGTGGGTTTTTGTAAAGATATCGAGTAAACCTCCCCCGTCTTTATATTCAGAATCCTAATATGACGAATGGTGCTTTGTAAGCTCGGAGAACATCCACCAAAACACCCACCGGTACTCTCAGCAATATAACGATCTTTAGTGAATCCAATTAAGTAGTCACCCCACTTAATTACGTCTGAGTATCCCGGTGATTCCTGATAAAAATAAAGTCCTGTTGGAAGTGGGGGGCTCTGGGAATTATCTACAATTTCCCAATTAGAAATTGTTTGGCTGTAATCTTCAGGAGTGGGTGTTAGCGTTGTATTCGAAGACAAATCTTTCTTTAGTAATCTTTCAGCGGCAATAGTTCTTCCAAAAATATCTCGTGTATAGACTACTTCTCCGATTTTATACGTAGGGTTTACTTTATTGTAAGCAAGAAAGACGCAAAACAAACTGACAGTGAACAGCAAAATAAAAAGCAACAGTTGCCTTCTTTGAAGCTTCAGATTAATTTTTTTGAAATTAATTTTCACAAGATATTGTAGAACTATGGGTGGTAAAAAGCAAGTGAAATATTTAATAAATCTTTTTTCTCTTGATACGATTCCTACTCCTCTTTTTGCCTCAAATCTTTAGAAGTATTTCATTAATAAATTCAATTTTTCTTGTGTAGTATTTCCGAACGCTCATTCCATCACCATCTTCTTTTAGCTCACGATATTTATCGAGCACTAAAGGGTTATTCAGCAAATAGTTTGTAAACTTTTCACTATCTATCCAATTTTTGTCCTCTTTGTTGATAATAAACACATCAACATGTTTATTAAATCCTTCTAGCCTAAACCGAGCCCGAACAAGGGGATACAAACTTCTTGGTTCGGATAACGATGTAGACATTTTTTCAACCGTTTTATTAAAAACTGAAGGGGGCACGGGCACATATATGTCTATTTCATTCTGGCCGGAGATTTCAAGATACGAGGCTCCTCTGTGTAAAACTTCAAAGTTGTTTCCTAAAATATCGATAACCTGTTTCTTAGCTTTTTCAAAAATCTGTGGAGAT
>JAKAKU010000009.1 GCA_021824385.1 bacterium
CTCAAACGGGTATAACAACAGGATTCACCGGAAATTTGCTCAATTTATCTTCAACAAGCACAACAGGCGCTGCGACATTCATTAACCTTACAGCCAATGCTTCTACCGTTGGAGTTGGTGAAGGAATTTCAATGACAGCTCTTACTACCGGAACTGGCCTTTCAATTACTGGGGGAAGTGCAATGGCTGCGGGTGGAGAGTTAATTGATGCCGTGATGGGAGCCGCTACAGCCGGTAATGGAATTAATATTGCAACCACTGGAGTATACACAGGTACTGGTCTCGAAACGCTTACTGCAAATAGCTTAACTTCTGGCACAATGCTTTCACTTGCTTCATCTGGTGCTAGTCAATCAACGGCAAAATATATTGATATTGCTCAAACCGGAGTAACAACTGGTTTCACTGGCAACCTTTTGAATTTAGCATCATCAAGTACGACAGGAGCCGCTAACTTTATTAACCTCACTGCTAACTCCTCAACTCTTGGCGTTGGGGAAGCGATTTCAATGACTGGCCTTACGGGAGGAACAGGCCTTTCAATCACGGGTGGTGGATCAAATCAGTTAACCGGCGGTGAGCTTATTGACCTTGTTGCAGGCGCCAACACGGTAGGTGCTGGACTTCGAGTTACCTCGACTGGTGTTTATACCGGTACAGCAAGTACAGACGGACTTGTTAACGTAACAGCCAACTCACTCACCACCGGTCTTGCTCAACAAATCAGTACAACTGGTTTGACCAGTGGCTCTGCATTTAGAATCAATGGTTCAGGAGCAACTATGTTAACTGGTGGAGAGCTTATTGATCTTCCACTTGGTGCAAACACCGTTGGAGCTGGCATTACGGTTACCTCAACAGGTACCTATACCGGAACAGGTTCGGCAGACGGACTTATCAATGTTGTTGCAAACTCACTCACCACAGGTGATGGATCGAAGCTTTCATTTACTGGTCTCACGAGCGGAACTGGAATGGAAATTATTGGAGGAACGTCAATGACTACAAACGGCGAACTGCTTGATCTCAATATGGGAGCGGCTACTGCAGGAAATGGAATTAATATTTCAACTACGGGAGTTTATACAGGAACTGGTCTTTCAGTTTTAACTGCCAACAGCGCAACGACAGGAGTTCTCTCACAAATAACCGGCAATGGAATATCAACAGGGAAACTTCTGAGTCTTGATTCTAGCTCTACTGCACTTACTTCCGGATCATTACTCAACACATCGTTAACTGGTGCCGTTGCCTTTACTGGCAACTTGAACTATATGGATTGGACTCCAGGGAGCTCAACAACTGCAAGTGGCGACCTCTTCAGAGTACACATTGGACCGAATGGCTCAACGACTGGATACCTATTGAATGTAGTTGACGATACGTCATCTGTGTTCTCCGTTTCCGAGTCTGCAGTTACATCAGCGCTACCTGCGAACTTTACGGCGGCAGGCGATGTTTCAATGGCGTATGATTTGCAATTTACCAATCAAACAGCGAGCTACATTAAGAGTAATGCTCCCCTTACCCTTGACACTGGAGAATCATTTGAAAGCAATAATTTGACACTCCAAACATACAACGTTGGAAACATTTTATTGAATACTGGAAGTTCTTCGACAGGCACTGGAAAAGTTGGCGTAGGACCTTCTGTAACCCCCGTAGGACTGCTTCATGTAAGTAATGTGAATGAGAATGCAGCTGGACTTATTGGAAAGGCTCTTGCGATATTTGATCAAGCCGAGAGCCAAGATATTTTGACTGCTTCAAAATCAGGAACTACTCGATTCTCTGTAAACAATGCCGGAAACACATTTGTAACTCTGCGAAACACAGCAACGTTTGGCGTATGTCACGTTACAAACGGCGCAGGCTACGATGAACTCACCGACTGTTCAGGATCAGTTGGGGCTGATTACATGGAAATGTATCCGGTTGATCAAACAGCGGACAAAGGTACTATCGTAACAACATCAACAAATTATGTAACGACAACCCAGGGTCAAACAATTTCTAAATTGGTTCCTTCTACCGGTGCCTATCAGTCAAATGTTATCGGTATTATGTCTGATCCCGCAGATGCAGGAGACTTTAATAGCACTGGGTACAACATTAAGCCAGAAGACAACCCACAACCTGTTGCATTAAACGGACGTGTACAAGTAAAGATCTCTAACGAATCAGAAGCGATTCAGCCAGGTGACTTCATTACTACCAGCCATGAGGCAGGTCGAGGAATGAAGGCAACTGGTGCAGGAGTTGTGATTGCAAAAGCGCTTGATAGCTGGACTCCAAATTCAGGCAAAGACACCGTCATGGTCTTTGTACAGAACACATGGTTTGACCCTATCGCACAAAATCAAACTGCATCAGGTTCTGCTGACCTTTCTACACTCACCGCACAAATAAATACGTTGACATCAGACTTTAATGCCACCGTAGGCGCTTCGCTTACCGCTTCAAGTAGTGGCATATTGGCAAACTTCGACAAGGTTAATACAAATAACCTCGTAGTGCTCGGTGATACCACTCTTGCGAACACAGTAATAAATGGAACATTAAATGTCGGAGCCATGACATTTGATAACGTTGACCAAAGTATTAATGCAGTTGGAGTGTTAAAGATTCAATCTCTTGCTCTCGGCAATATCGAATTTGAAGGAGGACTCGTTACGATCGACACTGAAGGCAATGTTACTGCAAACTCAATCACTGCTGGCAAGTACAAAGTTGCTGGAGCATCAGCCGGAACCAATACGCTCACGGGAGGTACAACAGAAATATTTGTCAGTTCAACTGCTGTAACGAATAACTCATTGATCTTTGTCACTCCAAAGCAATCACTTAACTATCCGCTCGCGGTAACTGAAAAACAGGAAGGTGTTGGATTTAAAGTAACAGTTTCCCAATCTGAACAAAACGATATTAACTTTGACTGGTTCATACTTGATAAGACCAATTAATAGTCTTTGCTTCACATAAAGCAAACTAAACACTGCTTTGCTTCGCATTGATCTTCAGCTTATCCTGCACATGAATCAATTTGGTACATATATATAGCTCAAATGAAGCTATCAAAAAAAACGCATAACTATTGGTAAAAGGCTGGTGAACACATAAAGAGTTCAGTCGATTTAAATACCCCTTGCAATGTCTCTTCTTACAAGTTAACTTGGATTATGCCCGCAAAGAACCTGCTTAGAGTGCCCGATAAAGATGTATACCTGCACATCTACAACAAAGGTGTGGAAGGAAAAATAATATTTGCTGACGAACAAGACAGTACAGTATTTTTAGGTTACCTCAGAGATTATCTAATAGACCCTCAACTCGTTGAGACACAAAAGAAAAGCTTTACGGTAAAAGGAAAGACGTATCAGGGTACCCCACACCAGCCGAAGAATTATTATAAAAAGGTTGAGCTTATAGCCTATTCAATAAACCCGGATCACTTTCATCTGGTAGTGCACCAGAAAGCACATGATGTTATTCAAGGCTTCATTCGATCACTGTGTACCCGTTACTCAATCTACTTTAATAAGAAGTACGAACGGCGCGGTTCTTTGTTTGAAGGACCATATAAGTCGGCACAAATTCCCGATACAAACATGCTTCTGCACCTTGTGACGTATTTGCACAAGAACCATGGCAGTAGTGCTTTTTCTTCGTTAAATATATATCTCAACAAAGAATCTTGTGCCTGGATGTCCAAGTTTGACTTTTCATTAGATGCGGAAAATGAGATATCTATGCAAGGAACGACTTACAACGGCTACGCGGAGAATTACCAATATACGGACAAAGAAAAACAATTGCTCACCGGCCTGATTATTGAGAAAGAGCCAACACTCCTTGAAAGGAGAATCCTTGATAAGGACCTTTCAAGCATATCGAAGAAGACGACGGATATTGAACATAAAAAAGAACAGCCTAGAGATAATAAGACAAGGCGTATTCCAGAGTACATTGGCCTCACCATAACATTTTTACTACTACTCACGCTCGGACTCCGGAATGTAAGCATAACAACACTACAAGCCGAAGCTTCTAATAACGAAAACCAAAATAAGATACAAACACCGGTAGCCGTTAATACTATTAACAACACAAAGTATGAACCTCAAGAAGTTTTGTCTGCATCAGACAGTGCAGCGACTACAGATCCCCTTTCTTTAATTTACAGTTACACGGTTATTAAAAAGGGTTCGGGGACAATTCTCATTTACAAAGAAAAAGATGTAAATTCTGGTGCAATAACGACTGCACATGATGGAGATCATTTTGTCGCCTTTCCCATCGACAACGATTGGTACCAGATACGGTTTACCGATGATTCAAAAGGTTACATACTATCTAAATATGTCGATATAGAACAAATAAACTCAAAATGAATAAAACTATAACTTACATTACTTTTATTTTCGCAGCTGCAGTTGTTTCAATACTTTTCGTCACTTCCAAAAGCTATACACAGCTCAGTCTCGCCGTGCTTCTATATCCAGCTATTGCCTATTTGGCTTTAAAAATTTTTCCACGAAAAACAGAAACTACCCAACCTGTTGTAATTCCAGAAATTAAGGAAATTGAGACAACAGACACTATTAATAGTGTAGACACTCGTGTAACCGAGACACAAACAGCAGTAGCTGACACAGACAAGCGCGCGTTCTTAAAACTCATCGGTATTGCAGGTGTATCCGTGTTCTTGTTTTCAATCTTAAGCAAACGAGGGCAAATTCCATTCTTTGGCAAAGCTGTTGAATCAGACAGTTTAACCATTAAGGATAGTAGTGGTAAAGCTATCAATCCTTCAGAATCTCAACCATTTGATGGATATCAAATTTCGGAGATTGATGACGGACTCGTCTCTTATTATGGATTTACCAACAACAACGGTGCATGGTACATAATGCGCGAAGATACAGAAGCAAGTACTTTTAGATATGTAAAAGGAAATGCTGGTTTCCCAAACAAGTGGGCAAGTCGAGAAAACTTGAAGTACGATTACTTCTATAACATTTAGCTGAGCAGCACTTAAGTGTATTCATTTTTTACTCCACTCAAAGTGCACCGTACAATTGGCAAAAACTAAGACCTGTGCTATTCTAAAGCCATGGATTCAGAAAAGTTTTCTTCGAAAAATTATTTTGATTTGATTTCAGATTCTGCGTTAAGTTTTAAGAAATCCCCCCAATACAAGAAGATTTTGGATATATTACTGAATTGTTACGAGAAAAAGGGTACCGTTTTTGTAATGGGTTGCGGAGGGTCTGCATCTACGGCTACACACTTCGCAGCGGACCTCGCAAAGACCACAATTTCGGGCAAAAACGATGGTTTTAAAGCATTAGCACTCGTAGACAATATACCGCTAGTTAGCGCCTGGACAAACGATAAAGGATGGAACACAGTTTTCGATGGCCAGCTCAAAGCTTGGATTACCAAAAAGGATGTCCTAGTCGGATTCTCTGTTCACGGTGGAAGTAAACGTGGTGACGAGGCAGGTCCGTGGTCTCAGAATCTCGTTAGCGCAATGGCATTAGCTAAGTCACGAAAGGCGAAGGTTGTTGGATTCTCAGGTTTCGATGGTGGAGCAATGAATGAAATGGCGGATGTATGTTTAAACATTGACACACAAAGTGAGTTGTATGGCACTCCCCTTGTTGAAGCAATGCATGTTGTTGTTTTTCATGGACTCATCTTCGATCTAAAAGAAAGAATGAAATCACTATAATGGAGAGAGACAACATGCATTCATCAGGAATTTTTTACGATTCCGCAAATTTAGCAGATTTTAAAAAATGGTACGATGCCCACATCATTAGTGGAGCGACAACAAATCCGCTTATACTCCAAAAGGAAAATATATTAAATGTTCCTGAGCATATCGAGAGAATGATTGAAATCTGTGGAGAGAGTTTCCCCATATCAATAGAAATTCCAGATTCCCAAATGGATCAAGCAGATATGATTGCGCTCGCCCTTAAATATAAAGAGAAATTCCCAGGCAATGCAGTGATCAAAGTCCCCATGGACCCACGCGACCCGGCCAAAGCATTCGAAGTAATGTACAAGCTTGGGGTTGAAGGTGTTCGGGTAAACGCAACACTGGGGCTTACCATGGGCCAACTTGTTGGAGCATCGGAAGCGCTTCGCGGAAGTAAAGCTGAAGGAGACAACTATGTAAGTTTGTTTTGGGCCAGACGTGATGAAGCAAAAAAACAAATAGTTGATCAAATGGTAAAAAACGGAACGAGTTTTGAAGAGGCACAAGCACAAGTACCCGATGCTGCCGCCACGTTAGTGATGACATTAAAGTATCTCGAAACACACAGTTTGGCTACTAAAGTGATAGTTGGCAGCGTGAGAAATGCACAACAAATCGAACAGGCATTCTCGGCTGGAGCTGATATTGTAACCATTCCACCAAAACTGTTAAACGAATGGATGTATACCGAGCGCGGTGTTGAAACGGTAAATCAGTTTGATGATGCATTTCATTCAGTTCAAGATAAAGTTACCTTGGTTTAACAACACAAAGCATCCTCATGTAAAATGGCTTCTTAGTATTGGAAGCGATTCATTCATATCCACTATTTGGTAGTCCGGAGCGCAAGTCTTGAGTGCTTCGATCTTCTCTATTTCATCATCGGTATGAAAAAAAAGAATGGTTTTAGTTCCAGCTGTCCGCCCTGCTTCTACATCAGTGTTTTTATCACCAATGAAAATAGACCCACTAAGATATATATCGAGGTCTTTTGATACTTTAAAGAATAGTCCAGCTTTTGGCTTTCTACAATCACAATGTAGACGGAGTGACTCCACTTTTGCATCTGGATGGTGCGGACAGATATAGGTTGCATCAATAAGAGCATTTTGTTCTCTGAGAAGTTCATGAACCCGTGATTCAATAGCATCTGCGATTTCTTGAGTCATTTTTGCCTTTGCAACGCCGGGTTGATTTGAAATTTCAATAACCAAGATATTTCGTTTGTTTGCCCAAGAAATAACATCTGCGATACCAGTCACAAGTTGTACATCTTCTGGTTTTTGAGGAGAATCCCACCCATGGGAATAATGAACCATTTTATTGAGCACTCCATCGCGATCCACAAACAAGGCTTTTTTCATATATGGGCCACTACTTTCGCGCCCTCCATGTCAAAGTTAAAGAATAACTCAACTAACCCTTCTTTTGTCATTGCTTCCCTCAATTTGCGCTTATTGTTTGGGCAACAGAAGAGCAAAAAGCCTCCCCCGCCAGCACCCATTATTTTTCCACCAAGGGCACCGTTTTTTCTGCCTAATTCATACAAATAATCGATTCGAGAAGATGTGACAGCCGTTGATAGCTTTCGTTTTGTCATCCAATGGGTATGCATGAGTTTCCCTACAGTACTCATTTTCTCGGCCAAAAGAGCTAACTCAATTTCTTTTCCGATTGACTTAATTTCATGAAGATTTTCGAGTACGGCCCGATCATCTCTCTGGGTTTTTACACTTTGCGTTTTTAGTATTTGAGATTCTTCCCTGCGAATTCCTGTGTAAAAAATTAAAAGACTACTTTCAAGATCTTTTACAAACGAGGGGGTAAGTTTTAACGGTTTTACGCTGACCTCACCTTCCTTATTTATTTTAAATTTTGTAATTCCCCCGTATGAGGCAATGTATTGGTCTTGTTTTCCGACAAATCTTTTAAGCTTCGCAATTTCGATTTTACAGGCCTCCTCAGCCAAAAGATGGTCTGTGATATGTTCCCGCTTTAAGGTATGAAGTGCTTTTAGAAGCGCAACCAAATAACTTCCTGAGGAACCCATGCCTACTCCTGCCGGAAGATCTGCAAATGAATTGATTTCAATTGAATCTTTTATTTTGGTAAGCCGAAGTGCTTCTCGCACCAGTTCGTGCTGAATCTCACCAACAGTCTCAACGATTTCTGTTTTGGTGTATTTCACTCGAATAAGCTTATCGACAATCGGCCTATTAATAGTTACAAACATGTACTTATTAATGCTTGCAGAAATAAACTCACCACCAAATTTTGAATAGTAACTCGGAAGATCAGTTCCACCACCACCGATCGGGATACGGAATGGTGCTCGAACAAGAATCATGTCCCAATGGTATATACTAAATTAGCTACTTGCAATATTGAAGTTTGCAGACAAGAATAGTGCGTACCTATGAAAATTGCGATTGTGGGTTTGGGACACACCGGAGAGATATATTCAGCGTGTCTTTCCGAACTTGGACACACAGTCACTGGAATTGACAAAAGTTCTGATGTTGTCAAGAACTTAAATACTGGCATTCCTCCTCTTTCTGAACCAAAACTTTCTAACCTCTTAAAAGTACATCTGAAAAAAGGAAAACTTTCCTTTACCATCGATATACGTCACATTAAAAACTCCGATCTGATTTGGCTCACGGTTGATACTCAAATTGGTAAAGATGCACACGGGTCAACAAAACAGTTATTTTCGTATTTACGTAAAATTATTCCCCATTTACAAAGTGGTACAAAACTTGTCGTATCAAGTCAGCTCCCCGCCGGTTCATCGGCAGAAATTTGTGATTTTATCAGGTTAGCGAGAAAAGACCTTTCATTTGAATATGCCTATGTTCCTGAAAACTTGCGACTGGGAGAGGGAGTTGATAGTTTTATGAATGCATCACGAGTAGTTATTGGAACAAGCTCTGACAATCTGAAAAATATATTGTCGAGATTATTTAAGAATATTACGAAAAATATCATTTTTGTGAGTGTTCCATCGGCCGAAATGATCAAACATGCAACCAATGCATTTTTGGCAACAAGTATGAGTTTTATTTATGACATTTCAGATATTTGTGAAATTGTTGGTGCTGATGTTACAGAAGTTTCAAAAGGACTTCGGGCTGACGGGCGAATTGGAGAAAAAGCGTATGTTGACGCAAGTAGTGGGTTTTCAGGAGGACACCTCGAGCGCGATCTTCAGTATTTGCGAAAGATTGCAAAGAAAAATTCAATTACACTACCGGTAATTAATGCTGTTCATTCAAAAAACAAGCAGCGAAGCGAAATAATTACCAGAAAACTATTCCCAATTCTGGGGTCTTTTAAAGAAAAAACGATAACATTTTTTGGCATTACTTATAAAAGCGGTACCCCCACCCTGCTACACTCACTTCCACTCAAAGTTGCACAACGACTTCTATCGGAAGGCGCTCACATAAAGCTGTATGATCCGTGGGTAGATCACACTGAAATTGAGAAAGAGCTGCCTCATGGAAGTTATGAGTATGTATCGGACCCATATGATGCAGCAACAAAAAGCGATGCCGTCATTTGCATTACCCCGTGGTCTGCACTAAAAGAACTCGAATTTGCTAAACTGGCAAGGCAAATGCGTGGCGCAAAAGTTTTTTTTGACGCCAGAAATTATTTTACTTTACAGCAGAAAGCCCTGAAAGAGGCTGGCCTGAATTATGTCGGAATAGGCCGATAGACTTGGTTTATATATACACAATGAATACTAAAAGACATACCACTCGAGATTCTTCAAAAATTCGTATTGCACACATCGGAGCCGGACGTATGGGAAGGCGTTGGGTGAGCGTTCTTTCAAAAAGTAGGATTGCACAGCTCACCACCATTGTTGATCATGGGTCGGGCGAAGCGCAAAAACTTGCAGCCCCCATTCCAGGTTGCAGTGCCACACAAGACATAGAGAGCGTACTGCGAGATCCG
>JAKAKU010000112.1 GCA_021824385.1 bacterium
GGAAACTGTAAGAAACATATATGTTTGGAATTGGAATTGAAGAACTCGTAGTCATTTTACTTATTTTGCTTTTGTTAACTGGAGGGAAAAAACTCCCAGAGTTAACTCGAGGACTTGCGCAAGCAGTTAAAGAAATTCGAAAAGGATTTAAGGAAGAACTCGATGATACAGATGATGAACCTACCGTTACTAAGGCCAAGGCGCCTAAAAAAACTTCCAAAAAAGCGCGCAAAAAAACTGACATTTCTTGAGCACCTCCAAGAACTCAGAAGCCGTTTATATGTTGTGGGAGTTGTATTTCTAATAACTTCAACACTTGGTTATTTTGTATACCCCACAATTCTTAATTTTTTAGTACATCTTTATAGCCAGCAGCTTTTTTATACAACCCCAACAGCGGGCTTGGACATTGCATTTAAAATTTCATTGGGAGTTGGGGCATGTCTTACGATGCCAGTGATTTTATTTGAATTGTTTCAGTTTGTTAGTCCCGCGCTTCCCAATATTTCTTTTAAAAACTTATTTATGATTAGTTTTGTATCGATTATTCTCCTCATGTGCGGAATGGCTTTTGCCTATTATGTAACGCTTCCCGCTACACTTTTATTTTTGACAAATTTCCACACCGACCAAGTAACGTACTTCATTTCGGCCAGCAGCTATATTAGTTTTGTCCTTCAATACCTCGTTGTTTTTGGAATAATTTTTCAGCTTCCGCTGATTATGTTTATTGTGAATAGTGTGTTTACCCTCAACACAAAAACATTGATGAAATACCAAACATGGGTAATCGTGGGCGTGTTTACGCTAGCCGCAATTTTTACTCCTACACCTGACCCGGTCAATCAATGTATTATGGCTGTTCCACTGTTACTTTTATACGAGATTTCAGTTGCTATACTTTATGTAGTAAACAAAAAAAAGAAAGCTGTTATTTTATAAAACACACTTATGCACAGTTTGAAAAAAATATTAAATCAAAAAATGACGAGAAAGGAATTTCTCGTCAGGCTCTTTGTAATTGTGCTTGTTTTTTCGGGAATAACGGGAACGTTTGAAAAATTAAAGTCCCTTGAGAGGCCGCGTAAAAACAGCTTCGGAGGAGGAGCCTACGGAGCGTAATTTTTAAGATAAAAAAAAGATATGACAGCACGATTACCAACAGTTGGAGGAGATAACGGAAATTGGGGAACACTTTTGAATTCCTATCTTCAGGTTGCCCACAATAGTGATGGCACAACAAAAAATAGTGCAACCGTTTTTAACGTAAAAGATTATGGCGCAACGGGGGATGGATCAACGGATGATACTTCAGCAATTAATAGTGCCATGTCCGCTGTAAATAGCGCAGGTGGTGTTCTCTATTTTCCAACGGGAACATATATGGTCTCTAGCACGCTTACCACTCCTTCTTCAAATGTTGTAATCACCGGAACGGGAACTGGAACGAAAATAAAACTGACATCCGGTTGGTCGGGGACTTCAGTATTTAATCTGACTAATAGTAACGTGACGATAACCTCGCTGATGTTTATTGGAGGGTCGAATCTCACCGCCTCCCCAAATCCTGCAGCAAATATGATTGAAATTACTGCTGCTCAATACTGCACTATTAGTGACATCGACTCAAATTACGTGAATGGATATATTGTGGAAGCGCAAGGAAATGCAACACGGGGAGTGCAAGGACTTTTGATTAAAAACATTCGTGGAAATAAAAATGGGTATGGAATACGCACGTTAGGACATAGTGGAAGTACCTATGCTGTTCAGGCGATGATCACCAATATTTATATGCAACAAGTCTCAATTGGAGACGTGATACTTATTGAAGATAGTTATGATGTACAAATTAACCAAGTAAATTCTGCCGTAAGTGGTACCTCAAGTTCAAACGCCTCAAATTTGCGAATCAAAGGTGAATGTGCCTCAATTTTTGCAGATAGCTTGGACGTTGGTGCATATCCGACTCAGCCAGGGGGAACTCCGGCCGTAACCATTGAAAGTGGCAGCAATGGAACCCCTGAAAATATTCACATTTCAAATGGCATCGTGCAACAGTGCTCAGTTGGTTTCTCAATAACCGCGGGAACTCACATTTTTATTTCAGACTTTAAAATTTCGTATATGGGGACACATGGAATAAGCATTGCGAGTGGAGTAAGTAGCTTGTTAATTAAAAGCTGTATTTTTAGTTTGAATGGGCAAACTGCAGGAACCAACTACGAAATTAATTGCTCTTCGACAACTGCTCCAATTTGGATTTCGCAAAATGACTTTAATACGCCAAAAGGAACTTCGAGTGGCCAAGTTTCAGCTGTCGGTTTTCACTCTTCTTCCTCCAATGGTGTGGAGTGGATTGATAACAATTTTGGGGGAAGTGGTTTTACGGCAAGTACTATGTTTTCAACCAGTCCAAAATATGCGTTTCGGAATAGAGCTTACAACCCGTTTGGCTCTCAGAGCGTTTCAGTTCCTGCGACAGGTGTCGCAACCAGTGGTGCGCCATATGAGCGCTATTTTACGATTACTGCCAATGCCAGTGGCAGCTGCACGATTGCAATAACAAATGCTTCAACGGTTACCATAGCTGCCGGCACTACACTCACGCTTTTTGTGCCACCTGGAGCCACCGTTACCCCAACCTACACGAACGCACCTACTTGGACCGTATTTGGGAATTAGTCTATACGATATGGTGGTCTACCGCTGCTTTATGCTTTTCTTCGTGGATATCTGCAGTTTCCAATGTCTGTAACATTTTGGCACGCTGTAGCTCAAGTACTCGTGAGAGTTTCTCAAAAAGAGGTGATTGTTCCCCTTCATACTGGGTACTCCCATTCGTCACATAGTTGTCTAAAAAGTTGATTCCTTCATCAGTGTTCCATATTCGCTCTACAACACTCGATATCCGTTCGATCTTCGTACCCGCCCCCCCGAAGACGGCAGTGCGGATCTCCCATGAGGGGTGATTACCTAATTTCCTAAGATATTTATGTGCAGCACGTTGCAGCGAATTCTCTGCTGACCCAACAAGTCTTTCTTTTCCTTTGAAGGTACCTTTATTCAATACATATGCGGACACCTCTTTGAATTCAGGTTCATTTAACTCACTACTCAGTACTTTACCAAGTTTTTCAGCTATATTATTTTCTTTTTCCCAGTGCTTCTCAAAAGCTTTTATATCGTCTCTATCTTCAATTTCTGATATCCGTCTTTTCGCTATTCTCATAAGGTCAAGTGCATCAAGAACAGTTTGTTCGTCTTCGCTTACAGGCACCATTTTGGTTACTGGCTCTTGTGAGAGGTCTTGAGACGGAGGAACAAATCCGCCACCCATAAACGACACTGCCATTTCTTGGCTTGGCGTCCAACCGGATCTTGAGTACTTTACTGGAAAATACTGGTCTTGTAGATCGGGAACTAAGTCATGAATATAACTTTCCACCAATATCTTAAATGTTTGTCCGTTACCATCAACTCGAGGATGAATCATAACCCCGCCAACAAAGAGCGCTGAAGCCATCCGAAAAGCAGCCTGACGCTTTTGATCCTGATCCTCTATAGCATTTATTTTTTCGTACCACTCATTAACTTTGTTTTCGAATGGCACAGCGATTTTTTCTGCTGTCGACACATATGGCATGTATTCATCGTCTATTTCTTGACGGTTGTTATTTACAATTCTTCCCTCTGCTTCCAATTTCTGGGTATCCTCCCCGTATACATTATTAAACCCATTAAACAACTTATCCCTTACTTTAAAAAAACGTTCACGGAATGGCTTACCATAGGTTTCCGGCAACTCATGAGTCTCAAAATTATATTGATTTTCTGCGCGCTTTAATCTGCTTTCTTTTGAGTCGGTGTCTACTTTACTCGGTACTTCTCCCGACTGCTCATTCTCATTCATTTCTTATGATAGTATAAAAATTACTTATCAACCAAAAATGACAGCCCGTACACACGACCTTTGTGCATTTGCCTGCTTGGCGACAGCAGCCGCACTTTTTCCACCTGCAATGATTTCGCTTCCAACCCTTATGACTTCACTGGTCGGAAACATTGTCGGAGGACTTATTCCTGACATGGACCAGGCAAGTAACAAGCTTTATGACCTGCTTCCTGGTAGTGACTTTACCGGTAAAATTATTGGAAAGATTTTTATGGGGCACCGAAATATTTCTCACTCACTCTTGGGAGGGTATCTGCTTTACAAATTGTTAGAATTTGTCCTCCCTCGACTATTTAATACACAGTATGTGGACCCTCACGTTCTTCTTATTTCAATTATGCTCGGGTTTGCCTCACATTTATTGGCTGACAGTATTACTCGTGAAGGAATTCCGCTCTTTTTCCCGTTTTCAATAAAAGTAGGATTTCCACCTTTTAAATTTATGCGCGTAACAACCGACTCGTGGGTGGAACACTTAGTGGTACTTCCCAGTGTTGTGGTCTACACCGCCTCGATATTTTATTACCATCAATCTGAATTCTTCACGCTCCTCACTCACCTAAAATGATATTATAAGAGCATGGAATTCATTGAGTGGCACTACAGCTATGCCGTTAATTTTTATCTGCTTCGTTTTAAAAACGCCATAAAAACGATTAATCACCAGCTCTCTCTGGGGCTTCTGATTCCCAGTTTATTTGCGCCTTGGAAGCGCTTGATTATTGTGAACACCAAAAAAGGGTTTCATCCATTTGCTGATTTTGAAAACATGAGCTTTAACGTGGTGAGTCGCATGATGGGTGCGATCGTGAGAATTTTTGTACTGGTGTTTGGTGTTGTTGCTATTTTTCTCTTATTTATTTTTGGAAGTATTGGGTTTGTATTATGGCTTCTTCTTCCGCCGCTTTCATATTCACTCTATAAAATTTATATAAACCAACCTGAGTTTGTTATTGATCGCCTCGTGCGAGGCCGAGAAAAACTACCTGCGCGAGAGTTGTGGAAAAGTTATGCAGGCATTTTTTTAATTCGCCATCTGGGTAGTGAACAAATTGTTGACGCCTTTCCTGACACGTTACAGCTTACGAACACGCACCCAAAACGCCTTTTGGACTTGATGAAAGATATTCTTGCCAATAACACAATTAACGAATCAACTTTAAGAAAATACAACGTAACTCCTGAGGACATACTTATAACAGCAGGCTGGTGGGACGAGCGTCGTGCTGCTCAAACAGAACTGGAACCCACACCGTCATTTAAGCGCCCTGGTATTGGAATGTCACTCCTGTTTGGCTACACGCCTACTCTTGATAAATACGCGACTGACATGGGCGAAGTACGTGAATTTACTCATCACTTAATTGGAAGAGGTGACACGGTGTCAAGAGTGGTACGGGTACTCACAGCGGGGAGAGGCGTAATGCTCACCGGAGTTCCTGGGGTTGGCAAAAAAACAGTCATGTATGAGCTGGCTCGCAGAGCTGCTGAAGGACTGTTGGGAGCTGACATGTCGTATAAGCGGATACTCGACTTTGATTACAATGCTTTTTTTGCAAGACGAGGGGGAGACATTAATGTAAAGAAAAATGAGTTTGCACAAATTTTGAAAGAAGCGCAGGCCGCGGGAAACGTCATATTGGTACTCAGAGACATTTTTCGCCTTACCAACGCAGAAGTGGAAGGATTGGATTTAACAGACATCATCACTCAAGCTCTTGAAGGGAAGCGGCTTTTTATCGTGAGTGTTTTGGACAAAAATGACTACACCAAATATGTTTCTCGAAATGCACGCCTTATGAAATATTTTGAAGAGGTTGGGGTGTTTGAAATGAATAAAGCTGACGCGCTTCCAGTTCTCCTTTCGGCCGCACGTTACAACGAAAAGCAAAAGGGTGTGATTACAACGGTTCCGGTCATTGAAGACATTTTACGTGGAAGCGGCCAATACATGACCGATGTTCCGTTTCCTGAAAAAGCACTCGAACTGCTTGATGCGGTTTTGTTGTACCATGCCGAACACAATCCCGGACTTTCAGTGACGCGTGAAGAGGTAAATGCAGTGTTATCGGAAAAAACTGGTATTGCCCTCGCGAGTTTGGGAGATGCTCAAAAAACAAAACTAGCCCACCTTGAAGACAGCATTCATGAACGATTGGTTAACCAAACATATCCCGTTTCACTCATTGCCAAGGCTTTGAGAGCAAAAACATCGGGGGTTATGACGAGTGCTCGTCCAATTGGATCATTTTTATTTTTGGGGCCCACAGGAGTTGGAAAGACTGAAACGGCAAAAGCCCTCGCAGAAGTATATTTTGGCAGTGAAGAAAAAATTATTCGCTTTGATATGTCAGAATTTGCCGGGGGAGAGGCGATTGAGCGTTTAATCGGGAATGCCGGGAAAAATATTCCAGGAGCCCTCACCACTGCAATAAAAAATAATCCGGCATGTTTACTTCTTCTTGATGAAATTGAAAAAGCACCTGCCGCAGTTTTTAATTTATTTTTGTCACTTCTTGATGAAGGACGCATTACCGATGCGTTTGGAAAAAGTATTTCTACCTCTCATGTGTTTGTCATTGCAACGAGTAACGCCGGATCTGAGTACATCCGAGAAGTGGTAAAAGAAGAAAGCAATAAAGAGCTTTTGCAAAAGAAAGTGCTTGAGTATGTTATGGAGCAGCATGTGTTTAGTCCTGAGTTTTTGAATCGTTTTGATGGTGTTGTTGTATATGAACCGCTTAGTCCTACTCAACTAAAAGAAGTGGCAAAACGACTTTTGAATTATGTTGCTCGCGATATGAAACAGAAGGGAATTATCGTGGAATTTGACGATAGCGTGTATGAAAAAGTGGTACAAGATGGATATGATGCCTCCCTGGGTGCACGCCCCATGAGGCGTATGATTGAGCTTAAACTGGGAGATGTTTTGGCTCGGGGAATTTTATCAAATGAAATAGCTGAGGGTGACCATGTAAAAGTAAGTGCTGACAATAGCACTGCGGGATTTGTATGGAGTAAGATATAAAAGTATCTTTGTATGCGTAAAGTACTGCCAGAAAGTTTTTTTAAGCTCTCTATTAAGGAAAAAACAAATAGAGCACTTTTGGCCCTCGCTTCACTTCTTTTCTTTTTCGCGATCTTTGACACACTTCTTTCATATGCATTGCCAATTCTTTTGACTGCACACGGCTTTTCTGAAACACAGCTCGGGCTTATTATTGGTTCTTCTTCTTTTTTTGGTGCAATTATTGACATTTTTGTTTCACGGTTTGTAAAAAATACCGACTTTAGAAAGATGTTTCTTCTCATGATTGCAGGCATGGCATTATATTTTGGTGTGCTTTTTGCATCAGAAACAATTGTAATGTTTTTATTTTCCATGGCACTCTGGGCTCTCTACTGGAATTTTCTATCATACGGACTGTATAACTTTGTGGGTTCTACCCCTGAAACCGAACACGCAACAAATTGGGGAATACTCGACATTTTTAAAGGACTCGGCCTTATCGTGGCACCTATTATTGCAAGCGTTGCTCTCAAAGAGGGCGTTACCCCGCTTATTTTTGGAGTGAGTTTAGTGTTTTTATTTTTGGTGTATGTGTTTTACACCCTTCTTGTAAAGGTAAGTGATACACCAAAAAAACTTTCTATTAAAACGATAGACCGCGTTGACTATCGCAAGTTTTTGAAAGTAACTCGCATTATTTTTCCAATACTTTTGATGGATATACTCCTCGCAATTTTTGACATGTCTTTTTCAACGATAGGCCCATTAATTTCAGAAAGCTTAAAAGGGCCACATGCTTTGGGGGGGCTGTTTTTGACACTCTATTATTTACCCACCGTAATTATGCTGTGGCTCGCAGGCCCTATTACTAAGCGCTTTGGCAAGAAAAGAACCGCATTTATTGGGTTTAGCATTGGAGCCATTGGCATTGGAACATTTGCGCTCTTTGGCAAAGGTGTAATTTTGTTGCCTTTGGTGTTTGTAACATCAATGATTTCTTCTCTTGCGTGGCCAGCAATCAAAGGCTGTTTTGCTGATTACATTACTAGATATCCAAAATATGAACGCGAAATTGAGATCCTCACAAGTTTTTTTGGAAATATTGGTTGTATTATCGGGCCGGTCATTGCTGGGTTTTTAGCGCAGCATATGGGTGACATAGAAGCGCTGTCTGCCATTGGGGTTGTGTGTGGTGTTATTACTCTCGTTGTGTGGCGCACTACTCCACGGAAAATTCGTATCATTTAAGCTATACTACAAGACTATGTTTTCATTTGAAGTTTTAGAAACTGATGGTTTTGCACGAGCTGGCACTATTCATACCCCGCATGGGGATATCAAAACACCGGCTTTCACTCCAGTTGCGACACAGGCCACTGTAAAAACGCTTGATGTACACGAGCTTACTAAGGCCCACGCACAGGCTGTTTTGGCAAACACATACCACCTCTATTTATCTCCTGGAATTGAAGTAATACAAGAGTTTGACGGATTTGCACCGTTTATGAACTGGAGTGGCCCTACACTTACTGATAGTGGTGGATATCAAGTTTCATTTCTGTGGGAACCGAAAAATATACATTCAAAAACAGAACGTGCTGCATCAGTAAAAATTACCGATGAGGGTGCACTCTTTCGTTCTCATATTGATGGGAGTAAACATCTTTTGACCCCCGAAAAATCCATGGAAATCCAGGATGCACTCGGCGCAGACATTATCATGGCCTTTGACCAGCCACTTTCACTTTCTTCAAGTGAAAAACGACAGAATGAAGCATTTATCCGAACATTACAGTGGGAAGAGCGATCGTTTAGACGATGGGAAGATTTACAAAAAAATAGAAAGAATTTTCAAGCGCTGTATGGCATTGTACAAGGTGAGACTGATGTTAAAAAACGACAAGAATCACTCCAATTTGTACTCAATATGAACTTTCCAGGTATTGCGATTGGAGGCGCTACGATAGGAAGTGATCCAGCTATAACAAAACAAGCACTCGAAACAATTGTTGAAATGTTTCCCAATAACAAACCAATTCATGCATTGGGACTTGGTGGTGGACCGGAGGGAATACTCAATGCAGTTTCATTAGGCATTGACACATTCGATAACACATCGGTAACCAGAATGGCGAGAACAGGGCTTGTTTTTATATATCCAGAAGATGGTGGAACAACAAAAAATAAATTTAGAATTGACACGAAAAAATTCAAAAAAAATGATCGTTCACCACTTTCTAATAAATGCACATGCACAACATGCAAAGAATATAGTAGGGCGTATTTACGACATCTTATGGTAAACGATGAACTTCTTGGAGGAAGACTTTTGAGCATTCACAACGTGACTTTTATGAATATGTTTATGCATGAACTTCGGAACGCAATTCTCAGTAAAAGTTTCTCTGATTTTAAGAAAGAGTGGACATCATAAAAGCCTGTTTAATCGACTAAATTGACTGTCGTTGACAATAAGACTATTATGTGGTGTTATATACACGTCACCAAAATGGAAGAACAAACCACAGTAGAACACGCACCAATTCAGCCAGAGCCAGCTGTGGGATTTCCTGATCCAAGACCTTCACGTCAATCGTCCTCGTCCTTTCCAAAGTGGATTTTTGCGGTTATTGGGCTTGTAGTGATTTTGGCTGCAGGAGGATTTTTCTTGTATCAAAGCAGTACTTCTACAACCACAAACCCCACCCCTTCAC
>JAKAKU010000095.1 GCA_021824385.1 bacterium
CGATATGGGGAGAAAACGTTAGAAACGGGTGGTCTGAAAGTGACCACTTCACTTGATCTTGATTTACAAGAATCCGCTCAACAAATTGTTGCCGATGAAATTGCCAAAGTTGAAAATGTTCATATTACCAATGGTGCTGCAGTTGTCGTTGATTCCAATACTGGTGAAATTTTGGCAATGGTCGGATCTAAAAACTTTGGGGCAACCGACTATGACGGGCAGGTAAATGTGACCACAGCACTGCGGCAACCTGGGTCATCATTTAAGCCGTTTACCTATGTAACGGCATTCAAAAAGGGATATACACCGGCCACGCTTCTTGCCGATGTTCCTACGATTTTCCCAGGCGGCATTGGCCAACCTGATTACACACCAGTAAGTTATGACGGAAAATATCGAGGACCCGTGCAAGTACGATATGCCTTAGGAAACTCACTCAACGTTCCTGCCGTCAAAATGCTCGCCTTGGTGGGAATAAAAGACGTATTGCAAACGGCCACGGATATGGGAATAACCAGTCTCCCCCCAACAGACGAAACATTGAAACGCGTTGGTCTGTCCCTCACCCTCGGTGGTGGTGAAGTAAAATTGTTGGAATTGACGAGCGCGTATGGCGCGTTTATGAACGGAGGATATAAAGTAAGCCCAATTGCAATACTCCGAGTTGAGGACAAAGATGGAAAAGTTTTGGAAGAAACAAAACCAGATCATGGCCCTTCTGTTCTTAATCCTGATTTTGCTTTTCAAATTACCAATATTTTGTCTGACAATAAAGCACGCCAGGACACCTTCGGTTTAAACTCTCTTTTAAATATTCCAGGCCGTCAAGTTGCAGTAAAAACAGGAACGACCAACGATAAACGTGACAACTGGACCATTGGTGGCACTCCTCAGATGACGGTTGGTGTATGGGTGGGTAACAATGACAATTCTGCCATGAAGCAGGTGGCTTCAGGGGTAAGTGGCGCCTCACCTATTTGGAATAAAATTTTAAAAGCAGGGCTTAGTGGAAAGCCGGTTGTAAACTTTCAACAGCCTGATGATCTCATTGCAATGAATGTAGACAATATTTCGGGAATGAAAGAGCATGATGGATTTCCGTCACATCAAGAATTTTTTGTAAAAGGCACAGAACCTTCGGACGATACCGTTCATGTTATGCTCAAACTTTGTAAAAACGAAGGGAATCTTGCTACTCCATCAGATGTTGCGGCGAACAATTTTGACTCCAAAGAATTTGTTATTTTAAAGGAGAACGATCCGTTTGGTGCAAATGGAATCAATCATTGGCAAGACGGCATAAACGCGTGGATTGCTTCCCAATCCGGAACAACTAATCTCTACAATCCGCCCACGCAGTTTTGTAGCGGCGGTTCACATGCACAGATGAATATTGATTTCGTCGATCCACGGGACCGCACCAGTAATCTTGAAAAAACCTTTCATGTAAAATTTAATGTCGACTCAGTAGAAAATATTTCAGAGTCCCACCTTGAAATCGATGGAGTCACCGTGAAGCAGTTTGATAAAAATGGCCCCTATGAATATGATGCATCACTTGACACGGGAGTACACAAACTTCGCGCGTATGCCAAGGACTCAAAAGGAAATGAAACAGAACGCATTATTACTGTTGGGGTAAAAACGAATTGGGACGCTCAGCCGTAAGAAAATTAAGCTTCTACCACGTCCAATGTGCTTTGAAGATTTTTCAATATTTCTGCTCTTATTTTTGAAACCTCGCTATCTGTTAATGTTTTATTTGGATCTTGGTACGTTACTCTGAAACTCGCCTTGTTCTCGAAATTGCCAATAAATTGAACTGCAGAAATGTGCTCATGAGTGCTCTTGATGACTGATATGACCTCTCCTATTTTTGTGTCATTCGTAAGCAGTGTGAAATCTTCGATTTGCGGAGGAAATAACGGGATCGCTCTATATTTTGTATGCTCAGCATGGGCACTGAGCAGATCTTCGACACGATACTCATATACGAAGTTTTTCCCCAACCTCATAAGTTTTGGTTCTATTTTTTTGATATTCAATACTTCAAAAAGTGCCTCGATCACCCCTTTTGCATGTCGGTAATCGGTATTTACAAATATCCCTGCAAGATGTGTTTCCTCAACAGGTAGTTTTTTATTTTGGGGAATATACACGTTTGATATTTCAAACAAATGAAATGGTAGTGACTCGTGTTTGTTTACTTTTGTGGCTTCTACAAGAGAAGCAGTAAGCTCTGTGCGCATATATTCACCGTCTCCTCCCAGTGGGTTTTTAAGCTTCATTGCCTTTTCTCCTGCCATTGCCTTTGATACAAGAGAAAGTGTATACACCTCATTGCCTCCCCACCCCGCAAGGAGTCGTTTTATTTTCATTTCAAAATCAAACTGCTTATTGCGTGCTTCATTTACAAATCCTTCCGGAATCACACTCGGAAGCCTGAAATAGCCATAAATACGAGCAATTTCTTCGATAATGTCTTCTGGGATAGTGACATCTTGCACACGAGAAGTGGGTACCACGACGGTGATTGCCGCTTCGTTCCATTTTGTTTTAAATTGTAATGATTCAAGAATATTTGAAATATCTTTTTTAGACAGTGAAACCCCCAGCATGGTATCAATTTCGTCTTTGTTGACCCGTATCGTGTGCTCTGTTCGTGGTTTCGGATACCAATTAAAAACTTTGCTCGCGACGTGACCTTTTGCATATTTTTCAAACAGAAATAGTGCAAATTGCAAAGCACTATCGATTTCATTGGGATCGGGATTTTTTTCGTTTAATATTGCTGCATTTGTGCGTTCTTCATGTTTTAGAGAAGCAGATCTCACTTTGTGATGGTCAATGTGTTCTAAAACCAGAAGAATACTTTTGGTTGCGCTCGTGACCATACTGTTTTTGGTGCCCATTACCCCTGGTAAGTCAATAATTTCTCCGGCTCCGTTGTCAAAAACAACTTCCCCTCCCTCTGCTGTATGGGATTTGTCGTCGAGCGTTACAAACTTTTCATGCTTTTTGGCTTCACGAACAATAATTGTTTTGCCAAGCTTGTCATAATCGAAGGCATGCATCGGAATTCCGAGAGCAAACATAGCATAATTGGTAATATCGATTACATTATTGAGCGGGCGTTGTCCCATGGCGGTAAGTCTATTCTTTATAAATTGGGGCGAGTCTGAAACTTCGATATCGGTAAGCTTTACTGCCGTAAAACGCTCGCAAAGCTTCGGATCGATAGTGATTGCAATATCAAGTTCTTTTTTTGATGCAGATGGTGAAAGTGCGGGCTTTACGAGTTTTGCGGTCAAGCCAAACTGAGGGAGTATTGCGACTGCCTCCTTAGCTATTCCGTACGCACTTGCCGCGTCTACTCGATTTGTTGTTACCTCGATGTGGTACACAGTCTCTGGTCCCTCTTTCGTGATCTTCTCAATGGAAGGCCCGCAGAGAGACAAACATTCAGCAAGTTTTTGTGGATTTGCTTTTGTGTCTAAAAATTCTCTCAGCAGTGAATCGGTTAGTAGTACATCCATATTTTTGTTTATGTTCTCTTAAAATTGTCTCAAGAATCTGAGATCAGTTGAATACAGCATTCGTATATCGGGAATTTGAATTCCTGATTTCATCATATAGGTTCGTTCCACTCCCCACCCAAAGGCAAAGCCTGAATATTTTGTAGGGTCGATTTTGCCGGCTTTTAAGACATTTGGGTGAACCATACCCGCGCCTCCCAGTTCGAGCCAGCCAGCTTTACACAGCTTGCAACTGTTTCCAGAAGGGAGCTTGCCAGTTCCATTGCAAACTCCACAGGTAATATCTATTTCAAATGAAGGCTCGGTAAATCGAAAGTTGTATGGCCGAAGTCTCGTCTTGCGAGATTCTCCAAAGAAATTTTTGGCAAAATAATCAAGCGTTCCTTTGAGATGTGTTATATGAATATTCTGATCGACCACAAGTCCTTCAAATTGGTGAAACATCGGTACATGTGAAATATCAGATTGCCTTCTGTAGGTTTTGCTTATATTAATCATACGAATGGGAAGCGCCCCCCGCTCCATTTCGCGAACTTGTCCATTGCTGGTGTGTGGAGTAAGGAGAAAGTTTGGTTCCACGAAAAATGTTTCCCATTCATCACGTGCCGCGTGGGTGCTTGGCATGTTAAGGCCTTCAAATGCATAAAAATCAGTTTCAATCTCTGGGTATCTTCGGCGCACGAATCCAATATCCATAAACACTCGAGAAATTTCATCGATTGCTTGGGTCACTAAATGAAGATGTCCAATGGGAGGCTGAATTCCGGGAATCGTATCGTCAAACTTTTTCTCTTCTTTCTGTGTTGTTTCCTTTTCCTGTGTGGCGAGAGTTTCTTCTAAAATTTTCTTTGTTTGATTGAGGAGTTCCCCCATCTGGCGCCGTTTATCGGGTTCAATATCTTTTAGCGATTTGAGCAGAGCAGTAAATCGGCCATTTCTCCCCAAAAATTCAATACGAAGCGCTTCAAGCTCATCGTGATTTTGTGTTGCAAGCGCTCGTGAGATAAATTCGCTTCTGAGACTGCTAACTTCTTCGTGCATATGGGTATTGTAGCGTGAACACAAGCAAAAGAAAAACTCCCCACATTTGTGGAGAGTCGTCTAGCTTGAATAAACTAAAATGATTCTGTTAAGCGTTTACGCAATGCTCGGAGTGATATTTCTCGACTTCTGATATTCTCCTTGAGAGTGTTTATACTGACACCGTTATTTCTTTGAGGAAAAGCTTTCAGCCGAGCAATATCCATCTTCTGAAGCCTTTCAAGTGTCTCGTACTGCCACAAGTGTGCTCTGAATTCTCGAACTTCCATGAACTCTATCTCCTTGATACTACAAACGCATGGGCATTGTAGCCTGAAAACAGACATAAAAAAATCCCCACTGCTGTAGGGATTTTGGGTACGGTTAGTCACCCTTGAGATATTCGATTTTCATCCATGCGTAGATTAAGGAAAGCGTTCGTGCACGAGCTTTAATCATGTGCCTCAAGATGTCGCGCTCTGTATTGGTTTTTGCCAAACATAAGGCTTCAAAATCTTCTAACTGATACTTCTGCAAGCGTGAGATCACTTTCGAAATTTCCACACGCCGGTCAGCGTTTATCATTACAACACCCCCTTCACTAAAAACTACTCACATCGATAATAAGATAACCGTGGGTACAGTGTCAAAACTGTTAGTTCAATGAAGAAACAATTTGTTTGAAGGCTTGTGGATCTCGTGCTGCAATGTCTGACAAAACTTTTCGGTCCAGCTCAACATTGGCTTTTTTAAGTTTATTGATAAGAACACTATAACTTGTGCCGTTTTCTTTAGCTGCAGCTCCAAGACGAATAATCCAGAGCGACTTTAGGTCGCGCTTTTTGAGACGTCGTCCAACATATGCATATTGTCCGGCATGCATAATAGCTTGCTTTCCCACAACAATACGTCGACGTGCAGCGTTTCGAAAGCCTTTTGTGGCTTCTCGAATTTTTTTGTGTTTGCGGCTTGCGATTGATTTTACTCTCATGATCTTTTTAGTAGTTTTTTGAGTGCACTTGGCTTTTTAATTCCTAATGCTTTACGAATTTTCTTAGCAAATGTTTCTTTGGTAACAACGGTTCCTGACAAGGCTCTCTTGTGCTTACTTGATTTTCGTACACTTAAATGTCGGTTGAAATTTTGTCCACGAAGAACTTTCCCGTTCTTGGTAATTCTAAATCGTTTAGAAATTGATTTATTCGTTTTTATTTTCGGCATTTTCTTGTATTTGTACGGCTTCAGGTTTTTTGTTTTTCTTTTTATATGGCGAAATAACCATTGAGAGATATTTTCCAAAGAACTTTGGCTCCATATCTACGACGATTCTATCTACAAAGCGCTCTTTTACTCTATTTAAAACAGAATATCCGTGCTCTTTTGCTCCTAGCTGCTTATTGTTGAACTTTACGACTAAACGAACTTTGTTACTATCCCCCAAAAACTCATCGATCCTTCGGATTCGAGTTTCAAAGTCTCCAGTTCCAATAAACGGACTAAAATGTAATTCTTTTACTTCCCCGCCCTTGCTTTTTTTTGCTACTTCCCGAGCTTTTTTCTCTTCCTGATATTTATATTTGCCAATTTCAATAGCTTTTACAACGGGTGGTGTTGCATTGGGAACGATTTCAATTAAATCAACCCCAAGCTGTTGTGCGTGAGCTAAGGCCTCACCAATCTTCATAACTCCCACCTGTTTTCCATCCTCGGATAAAACACGCACTTCTGGTGCGCGGATTTCTTGGTTTACTGGAACGTTTAGCTTATTCAACGGCAGGTTATGATATCAAAATTACGCTTTAAACGCAATTATCTATAATTCTATGTGCTTTGTATGAGCTTTATCAAGCACAAAGTTAATAAATTCAGAGAGATCAGTACCTTCATATTTCTGATTATCGCGTTTTCTGACCGAAATTTGGGCGGTTTCCATCTCACGGTCGCCCAGAATAATCATATAAGGAATCTTACTTAACTGTGCATCCCGAATTTTTGCATTTAGTGTTTCACTCCGTTCATCAAGTTCAACTCGTATTCCGCGCTCCTTAAGCTTCCCTTCAATCTCTTTTGCATACAAAAGGTGTTTTTCAGATATTGGGAGTACTTTTACTTGCACTGGAGAAAGCCACACAGGGAAACTTCCCGCAAAATGCTCAATCAAAATCATCATTGCACGCTCTGCGGAACCCAAAACTGCCCGATGAAGCATAATAGGACGCTTCTCTGAGCCGTCTGAGTCGGTATAGGCCAAACCAAAGCGTTCTGGCTGCACATAGTCGATTTGCACGGTTGAGAGTTGCCATTCGCGGCCAAGAGCATCGGTTGCCATAAGATCCATCTTTGGCGCGTAAAATGCTGCTTCCCCGGGGCCATCATAATACTCAATACCGTTTCGCTTCATGATTTCAACTGCCCATGCCTCTACTTTGTCCCATGTCTTTGGATCACCCAGATATTTGGCTTTATTCTGAGGATCGCGCGTAGACAAGCGGTAGCGATATTTGAATCCGAATACGTTCATAACTTTTTTGGTCATTTGCAATGCTTTGTCAATTTCTTCGTCCACTTGGTCCTCTCTGCAAAAAATATGACAATCATCGGTTGAAAACGAGCGCACGCGAGCTAGGCCTGAAAGCTCTCCAGGGCGTTCGTCGCGGTAGAGCATGGCAAAGTCTGAGTACCTCAGGGGTAAATCTTTGTAACTTCTTGGTCGAGCTGCATAAATTTGTGTGTGTTGCGGACAGTTCATGGGCTTCAAGAAAAATTCTTCTTTTGAATAATTAGACATAACTTTGAACATATCTTCTTTATATTTGTCGTAGTGTCCTGAAATCTTAAAGAGTTCTGCTTTGGCAATTTGTGGTGTCCACACTTGTGTATACCCAAGCGCAACTTGTTCCTCTTCAATAAACTCAGTAAGAAGTCGCCGAACAAGCGCGCCTTTGGGTGAGTAAAGTGGCAGGCCACTTCCTACATATTCAGAGAAACTAAACAAATCAAGCTCTTTCCCCAGTTTTCGGTGATCACGTTTGCGGGCTTCTTCTATAGAAAGTAAATAGGCATCAAGCTCCACTTTTGTGGGGAAAACGGTTCCGTAAATGCGGGTAAGCATTTTGTTTTTTTCATCCCCTCTCCAATAAGCGCCTGCAATCGAGAGAATTTTAAAATGGTTGATTTCAGAATTGGGATGCTCGACGTGACCTCCGCGACAAAGATCTGAATATTCACCAGATTTATACAGAGTAAGTGTTTGGCCCTCACCTGCAAATTCCTCAATCAGCTCTTTTTTATATTCGTTATCGGTATACTCTTTAAGTGCATCTTCTTTAGAAAGCTCAATTCTCTCAAAACCTTTCCAGCTTCCAATAATTTCTTTCATTTTGGCTTCGATTGCTGGAAAATCGTCTTCTGAAACTTTGGTATCTCCAAAATCAAAGTCGAAATAAAATCCGTTTTCAATAGAAGGGCCAATGGTTTTCTTGGCAGTTGGCCACAACTCCATAACTGCGGCCGCAAGAAGATGCGCAGTTGAATGTCGTAAGTGATCGAGATAGTCAGGTGATTGTTTGTTCATATATGGTTGTTTACATAAAAAATAACCGTCTTAGCAAACGCACTAAAAATGCATTTGCGAAGACGGTCAAGCCGTGGTTCCACTTCGCTTCTCCCTGTGAAAGGGACTTGTTAAATCGATAACGAGATTAATCGACGGGGTGCTCGTAAGGTGGTTAGACTTAGTCACTGCAGCTCGTAAATATAGTATGAGGAGTTACCCTTTGTTTGTCAATAAAAAAGAGGAGCGGCATTACCGCTCCCCCTGCTGTTAATCAGTGTCTGTCAGGTCGATGTCATTCCGCTCATTCCACGGAATGAAACGTTGATTTTCAGGAACAGACTGCGCTTTCTTTGTTGGATCGTCTATCTTCTCGTTTTGTGCTGCCACAATTCGAAGATCTTGCTCGCGCATCTTTAGAAAATCATCAGTCTTTTCATTTCGAGTTTTCCATCTCCTAAGCATAATTAGTCCTATCAACAAATCTACACTTACCGATATATTATTATGGGTTAAAGACTGCAAAAAGTCAAGCTTACTTCTTGGAAAACCATGGGATAAAAGCTGAAGTGTTTTTTTGATATTGCAGATATTCTTTGTTGCCAAAATATTTCTTTTCAAGAAGTGTTACCCCCGACACTTTTAAAAGTGAGTAGGTAATAAAAAGTGGTCCAACAATAGTCCACCAAGCGTTCAAGTTTGAAAGCGTAATGATATAAATTCCCCACCACATGGCGCTTTCTCCAAAATAATTTGGGTGTCGGGTGTATTTCCATAATCCGGAAGTCATAATTTTACCTTTATTGCTCGATTTACTTTTAAACTTCATAAGTTGAGAGTCGCCCACCGTTTCAAAATAAAAGCCAACAATCCAGAGCAGTGTTCCCATTCGATCAAAAACACCATGAGCTCCCACACTGTACGAATTGGTATAAATAACCGGAAATGAAACCAACAGCATGAGTGCTCCTTGAAGCAAAAATACATACACATAACTTTTTACTTTCCATTTGCTTCCCCACTGCTCTCTCCACTGCTTGTACCGAAAGTCTTCGTGCTTTCCTTTATTTCGCATATAGATATGAGTAGCAAGTCGTACTCCCCAAAACACGACAAGTGCAGTGATGAGGAGTTGTCGTGGAGAGCTTGAGCCATTTGCCAATAGTGTCGTAATGGCAATGATCATAATTCCAAGTCCCCAAGCAATATCTGCAACAGAATTGTTTTTAAGTTTAAGGGCGAGAATGTAAAAACCGGTGACAAAGAAGAAAATAACAATACTGCAAATAAGAAGAGATTGAAGAAACATTACCTACATAGTAGCACTTTTGTGGACCCCGAGGGAATCGAACCCTCATTCCATGACTGCCAGCCATGTGTCCTACCACTGAACGAGGGGCCCGCGTTCGAAATCAGTTTATGAGCTTGCTTTTATGCTGGACGCAAAAAGCCTCACTTCTAAACTGTTTCTCACCTTCAAAAATATTAAAAATATTTTTGGGTTAAAACCTACAATACAATAAAAAAACTACTCCTAAAT
>JAKAKU010000047.1 GCA_021824385.1 bacterium
GTAAAAATACTACCACTGCCACTATTCCAATAAAATGTGAGAGCGTAAGCTTTCGGCGAGCAATAGGACGGTGAATGGGCTGATGGGTTGACTCGACAGGAAGCGTTGAAAGTTGTTTCTTTTTTCCTTTAAAACGGGAGAACAAAGCTGCGGGAGTTGAAACGATTTTTTGGAATGAAGCTTTTACTCCGTTCATTGGAGAGCGGTTTACCTGGTGAAGCAAGTCATTTTCTTCCATTTCATCAGCGACCATGGTATTAGTTACTTCTGCTGAGTCGGTCGTAAGGGGGGTAATTTTAGTAATATCAGCATTCATGGCAAAGCCAAGATCGTTTAACGACACATCAGTTGCAACCACATTGCTGTCAGCCACCTCAACTTCTGGCTCTACTATCTCAGGAGTCGTAAACGACTTTACTGGACCCATTTCAGAAGATCCCGCCAAACTAATGGCACTTAAAATTCGCTCACTTTCAGCGAGTTCTATTTTGGGCTCATGCAAAAAGGTGAGCTTTTCATTGGCGTCTTTCCAGTTCACTGATGAAAGCAAATGAGAAATACTGGTTAACTCCTCAAGTCCGGTACCAAAAACAATAAACCGTGAAGGAAGCGCTTCATGTGATTGGAAGCGACTCAACGCCTCGACGACATCTTCCGAGAGAGAGACACTTCTCCCCACTTCAACTGTTCCGGCCAGAGTACCAAGTCTAAAGAGGGTTACCTCAAGCGACTCTTTGGTGACTCCCAGGAGAACTGCACTCAAAGGCCCTCCTTCGTTTTGTTTTACTTCATGCGAAAGCGCCTCTGGAATTACGACAAATCCAACCGGAGAAAGAGAAAGTTTTTCACAAATTTCTCGAATAAGCGCCAAGTATTGTTTTTGGATGTGGCCATCACTCACCCATGAATTCATCACCCCAAAAACTGTTTTTTCAGGCTCCCCTGCATCCTCAGGTAGTTGGGAAGACACTTCAGTTAAGCTCGTATCCACTGCTTTTACGAGTTCTTCTTGTGTTTCCCACGCAACTTCTGGACCAAAAATTTCGACTGAAGTTTTTTCGTCATCACGACTCCACAAACACACAGAAGTTATGTGATCAGTAATAAGGAGAGACCAGAAATATGCTTTAGACATAGGGCAAGAACTGTTTATTGTATTGTAGCGTATATTCGACGAACGCCAGCACTCACTGCTTCTTCTTTGGTAATTTTAACACGTCCATGGAGCTGTGAGAGACTCGTGACGTGCGGCCCTCCACACACTTCTTTTGAGAAAAATTCGCCATCAGGATCCCCAACTGTATATACTTTTACCTGTTCTTCATACTTTTTATCAAAAAAATGAAGTGCTCCTTTTTGGTCCGCTTCCGAAACAGTCATCATTTCAAAACTTACCGGCAAATCTTTTTCAATTTGCGAGTTAACCAACTGTTCAATTTCAGCAATTTGTTCAGGAGTTACTTTGCTGTCATGCACAAAGTCAAAACGCAATCGCTCGTTCGTAATGTTGCTTCCTTTTTGTTGCACATGAGTACCGAGTACTTTTCTGAGGGCCGCATGCAACAAGTGCGTAGCGGTATGAAGGCGCGTAACTTCTTCTGAGTGATCAGCAAGCCCTCCTTTGAAGACTCCAGCAGAAGCACTGCGCGACTTGTTTTGATGCTCGAGAAAAGCTTTCTTAAACTCCTCTCCATCAATTTTCTGACCTTTTTCTTGAAAAATCTCAATGGAAAGCTCTAAAGGAAAACCAAATGTTTGATACAAATCAAAAGCAATTTTGCCATCAATCTCTTTTATTTTCTCTGCTTCTTTCAAGCCTTTATCGAGGGTTTTGTGAAATTTATTCACCTCATCAAAAATAACTCCTTGCAGCTTTTCAGACTCATCTTTTTCAAAGTATGAGGGGTAACTATCTACTATTTCAGAAACAAGCGAAGTAAAAATGTTGGGATCGATTGCATTGTCAGAAAGTTTCCGAGCCTTCACAACTGCACGTCGAATAAGTCTTCGCATCACATATCCCTGGAGTTTGTTGGAGGGTACGACGTGAGCTTTCGCCAAGAAGGTGGCTGCTCGAATATGGTCGACAATAATTCGAAAACTGGCTTTGTTTTGTTCATATTTTTTTTGAGTATGCATTTCAAGCTCAGTAATTAGATCTTTAAAGATTTTTATTTCAAATACATCAGGGTTCTGTATCGTTGCCGCAGCCATTCGTTCAAGCCCTCCGCCAAAATCCACATTTTTTTGTGGAAGTTCTACTAATTTTCCATTTTCTTTTTTGTATTGAATAAACACCGAGTTGCCTATTTCCAAGAAACGTCCACAATCGCAGTTCGGGTGACATGTTTCGTTTTTCCATTCTGAGGTTTCATGAAGCTTTAGCTCAGTTCCAAAATCAAAAAATATTTCAGAGTCAGGCCCTCCAATTTCTCCTTCAGGCATTTGTTCTGGAGTTCCACTTCTGCTCCACCAGTTTTTCTTAACTCCGTATTCATAGATATGATCTTCTGGCACTCCGAGTGATTTCCAAATTTCATATGACTCACTATCGCGGGAAACAGCATCATTTCCTTCAAAGATTGATACATATAACTTGTCTTTGGAAAGTTTGAGTTCCTCCGTCAAAAACTCATAAATCCAGGGGAGTTGTTCTTTTTTAAAATAATCTCCAAGGCTCCAGTTCCCGAGCATTTCAAAAAAAGTTGTATGTCGATTGTCCCCAACTTCTTCGATGTCTTGCACCCGAATGGAAGGTTGTGAATCAACGAGGCGCCTTCCTGAAGGATGTACTTCACCAAGAAGATAGGGCACCAACGGCTGCATGCCACTTGAGGTAAAAAGAGTAGTTGGATCGTTTTCCAATACCAAGGGGGCAGGAGAAATTATCGTGTGCCCCTTACTCTCAAAAAACTTCAAATACATGTTTCGAATTTCCTCGATTGTCATGAGGCTAGTATAACACGAGCACGAAAAGCCCCCTTCTCCTAAAGGGGGCGTAATAAAAAATGGTATTAGAGTGTTGCCACATTGGTGGCAATTCGGATTAAAGCTGGTACGATAACTTCAAGAAAAAGAATCCCCGTTATCAGAGCCGTAGCAGCTTTTATGTATTCAAAGCCTTCCAAAGCCGCAAACCACCCGAGCGGGCTCAATTGCGCATTGACTGAAAATAACACCATGGAAACGAGCCCTACTAAACACAATCGCAAGGAGAGCGTTTTTCTCGCATCTTCCGGCTGAAGACTGTAGGTTTGCCAAAGAACCCCTCCCACAATAAGGACTACGACAAGATGTACCCCCGGTGTTATCCATGTATTTTCGGATAACAGTTTTCTAATGTCATCACGCTGTAAGAGCGCTTTGAGTGCGATATTGCAGACAAGAGAAAGTGGGCCAACAAATAAGGCTACAATTACTGCCAGTTTCAGAACGAGCAACAATTGCAAAATCGCCTTTAAGCAAAATGAGATCAATTCCTTTAAGGCGTTTTTAACGGCGGTTATCCGAGATTGGATGTAATGAATAAGTCGTGCCCCTTGATCACAAATCTCTTGGATAATTTGAGCAATAGCTGTTTTAGAGTTGGTATTCACAATTCACACTCCCACTATTTGAATGAATAACTATCCTATAATAGCACAGCGGTGTGCTTTATTCAAGTCTAATTCTTATTTTTTTCTTTGAGGCTTTCTAGAAATGAAGTCACTCGGTCAGTTGAATTGTCGAGAATTCCATGGACACGCTTTACAACAGCCCGCGCCTCCTTTACCACAAAAAATACCTGAATTCCCACAACGAGCAAAAGGCTCGTAAGAGAAACAATAACAATAATGAGGAGTAGTTGAATTCCGTCCATATTTAATTTTTTAGTTCTACCTGTATTGTACGCGATACAACGGTTTCACGACCAGTGCGAGAAAGTGCCCTCACTTCAATTGATTTAGTTTCAGATACTACATCAACATCGGTCACGAAGTTACCGTTTTCATCAACAAGCGCGGGTTGGCCATTTTATTTTTACGGTTGCCGTTGAATCGGTCGTTCCTCTCACCGTAATTTTGTGTGCCGAAACCAACTCGTTTTCAGCCGGTGAAATAATAGTTACCCTGGGAGGTGAAGTAAAGGCTTTGTACTGAGAGTATAAATAGGCAGACATACAAATAATGGCAATACTGCCAAGAAATGCCCACAGCGCCCGCTGTCCCAGTCGAATTTCACGCTTCACATCGGGTCGTGGGTTTAGGGAAACTTTTTGCGGTGGATAATCACGTCTCAGAAGTGCCACTGCTTGCTCGCGATTAATGTTCACCACGTCACTAATGGATTTTACAAAACCCACAAGCACAGGAAGCTCAGGAAGCTTTTGCCAATCAGAGTTTTCAATCGCTTCCAAAAACTCAGGCTTTATTTTTGTGTGCCTCGAAAGCTCTTTATAACTAATATGTTGGCCCTCGCGAGCTTGACGCAAATAAATCCCAATTGTTTTCATATCTTAAAAAATAAACCGAAGAGTGATTACGCTTCGGGCGTTTCATTCGAAGTTCCTGCTTCTGCTTCGCCTCCAAATACTTGTTGCGCATTTTGTACCAAGACTTCTCGCGGTTTACTTCCCTCAGCAGCTCCCACAACGCCTGCTTCTTCAAGTTGGTCCAGAATGCGAGCAGCTCGTGCATACCCAACTGAAAGCTTTCTTTGAAGAAGAGACGCAGATGCACGATCGTACTGGCACACAATTTCGACAGCTTTCTTGAACATATCATCGGCCGCCTCAACTCCCGGCACCGAGACAGAACCAGCTTTTTGTGTGGTAATTACTTCATCGGTGTAGTCGGGGTCGACTCCTTCAGCTTTCAAGAATTCAACAAGCTTGGTAATATCTTTATCGTTTACAAAAGCACCTTGAATACGCTTCGGGCGGGCCTGTTCAGGTGACAAATGGAGCATGTCTCCTTTTCCTAGTAATTTTTCAGCACCATATGCGTCCAAAATAACACGAGAGTCAACTTGTGATGAAACGGCGAACGCTATGCGATGAGGAACGTTAGCTTTAATAAGTCCGGTCAAGACATCTACTGAAGGGCGCTGTGTAGCCAAAACCATATGAATACCAGTTGCACGACTCATCTGTGCAAGACGGGTAATACAATCTTCAACTTCGACAGGTGCAAAGAGCATAATATCTGCCAACTCATCGATCACAAGCACGATGTACGGCATAGCTTGGAATCCACTCATTTCGTTGTACCCGTCAATGTTTCTCACTCCGGCCTGTGCAAACAATTTGTATCGGCGATCCATTTCTCCTACAAGCCATCGCAGGGCAGAAAGGACTTTGTCTGGCTCAACAATAACCGGAGTTAACAAATGTGGAATTCCATTGTACCCCGTCATTTCAACTCGTTTTGGATCAACCAAAATAAGCTTTACTTCTTGTGGTGAAGTTCTAAACAGAAGAGACGCTAAAAATGTATTTAAGCACACACTTTTTCCGGAACCGGTTTGACCTGCAATAAGTACATGTGGCATTTTTCCAATGTCAGCAACCACTGCTTTGCCCGCAACATCAAGCCCCAAAGCGACCGTTAGTTTAGATTGGCTCATGCGCATAGTGTCTGACAGAAGCATTTTCCGGAGAGGGACAAACTCAGGGGATTTATTAGGCAGTTCAATTCCGACCAGTGATCGTCCTGCAATTGGTGCTTCAATACGAATGGCTCCGGTTGGAGACTCGAGAGAGCGTGCAAGATCTCGATCGAGGGCGGTAATCTTTGATAGCTTTGTGCCGAGTGCCACTTCAATTGCATACTGAGTAACCGCAGGGCCCTGATTAATTTCAATAACACGAGCTGTTATTCCAAATGAATCAAGCGTTTCTTCAATAATTGCAGCGTTACCCTTTAAATCTCCCCGATCAGCTTTTCCTCCACTTGATTCCGATAACAGCTCCATGGGTGGATACTTCCAAACGCCATCTCCCCCTGAGTGACTTTCAAGTGCCTTTTGTTCTTTTCCTTTAGATTCTGAGTAGGTACCTGCTCCTCCCAAAATTTTGAGTTCTTTTGTTTCAGGTTTTGCAAAAAGCCGCGTTCCCAAAAAGCCACGCTTTTCTTTTACTTCTTCCTGCGATTGCAAAATGTCTTCTTTGGCTGCCTTCTTTGATTGTTTCTTCTCCGGCTCTGTCGTTGTAAAGAGTTCGATGATTTGCTCAAAAGAAATATTAAATAATATTAAAATCCCCGCAACGGTGAGCGCCAGAAGAAGCACAATACTTCCGGCTGGCGTAATAAGAGCTGCAACTCCGTCTCCTGCTTGTGCTCCAAATGATCCTGAGTGGGTAAGTGTGGTGATGGAGAAGAAAAATAGTAATGAGCCAATAATCACGTTTGCGCGCCCGAGTAAAATTTTAAATTTACTCACGGCAAAACCAAAAGAAATTAAAATAAATGGTAAAAAAATGGAGGTCCACCCCATGAAGCTTGTTAAAAAGTCGTTTACCCGAATAAGTATTCTTCCCTGCCTTGAGAAGGAGACTAAGATAAGTCCTGCGGTCGCCCAGAAAAAAATCTGCAGAAGAGAACGAAACATTGCAGGATTTAATGAAGACCCGCCTTTCTTGTCTTTAATCTTTTGGCGTTTGTGCTTTTTGCGTTTAGCCATAGTGTTCATCACAGTATAGCAAAGTGAAGTATCAATCAAGCATTAATATCTCCTTATTTTGTCAGTTTTTGGATAAGATCTTTATTGTATTCAATATCTTTCAAATATTCTGTCATTTCATAAGTGACATCTCCCGGGCCTCCTAACCGAGAAGATAATTTTGCAAGATCTTTTTGCATCATCCGGTAGCCGGACAACAGTGATTGTTGATCCATATTAAGCGTTCGATATTCTTGCCCCTGCCTAAATTGGTCAACCTGATTAATTTCTCCCTGAATAAGATTAGCAAATTGTAACTTAATCCGATTTAACTCATTTGCGTCAGTCACATTTTGAAGTGCGCTCCTAAAATCATCCAATGTTTGGTTAGTTTGATTGATACGATTCTCGATTTGCTCAGTTAAATTTTCAGCGCTCAATTGTGCTGCTTCCTCACTTCCTCCTTCGTTCTTTGTTCCGTCCTGCAACTCAGATGAAACTGCAGAAGGAGCTTCATTTGTAATCTGTGATGCCGGCACAGTAGTTTCAGGTTCAACGTCCTGAATATCATTCTCAGCTGTACGTAGCGATGCGTTGAACGTTGGATCAAGCGAGAAAGTGTATCCCCCATTTATTTCTGATCTCAGAAGCACACGTTCATCTGAAGACTTATGTGAGATATCAACATGCAACATACCACTATTCTGATCCGACAAATTACCGTCAGTACCATCTGGTATATATAGAGCAGAAATATAATTTCGATGATAGGTCGAGAGTGCTGGGTTAAAAACGCCATTCGAAATAAGATGATAAATATTGGGTTCATACAAAAATTCTATTTCTTTTTGTGAAATATCTTTCCGTTGTGCTAACACCTCACCATAGTTCGATTTATCTACAGCTTTTTCGTTAAACATTGTTTGAATAAAGTTCGCATGAGAGACAAGCGCATGGATAAGCTCCTTTTCTGAATGAACTTCGCTCGCTTTAGGCAAATCGTCATAGTCGTGATACGACGACATCTCAGGAACGATGCGCTCAACAACTTCTTTGTCACTCAGCTGATCTACTTCGGCAATTTCCTGATCAATATTCTCGTTTAAATGAGACTCATAAGCTAATTCTTGATTTGCAGATGAACTCGATTCAACGGTGACTTCTTCAGACAAAGCATCAATTTCAGGTGGCGGTGGGGTCTCTGGGAAAATTGCCTGTTCAAGAGGTTGTATCTGAGAAATAGGAGTCTCAGCACTCGGAGGATTGTCTGTTAAGACTGGTACTGGAGGTGGTGTAGTAGATCGGTTTTTTGAGGTAATGTTTGCAAATATATTTCTGATAGCAGAAAAACGTCTCGGCTGTGGTTGCTCTTTAGGAGAACTATCATTGGATACCACAATATGGGGCTCATCGTCTTCAAGCGGAGCTTTGAGACTATCAACTTCTTTGCCGTCACTAAATCGGAGAGGTGTTTCTGGTTTTTTATCTTCTTCTGAGCTTTTAACTTCTGAATTTTTACTTTGAAATTCTGGGTGGAGTTCTCTAAAGTCCTCGGTCATTTCTTCCTCTACGCGATCAAATTCAGCAAAAAACTCAGGATCAGTTCTTGTTATAAGAGTCCCTTTTTTCGAGGCACGTTGTCCCAAACTTTCTTCGGCGAGTTTAATTAACTTTTCCTGCTGGAGCATAAAGTCCACAAAAGTATATCCTTTGTTTGAATCTTTAGATTTGTTTTCAAATATCAGTCCACTTTTGCGATAGTTATCTAATTGTCTTCGAGCAGAGTCTATTTGATCTTGAATATCATCTCTTGTATTCGAATTTATTAAGTGTGACTCCCTAAAATCACGAACTAACTTCAGAAGCCGCGGCTGCTCACTCGCAAAATATTTTATAGCCTCATCCACAGAAAGAGGGGTTTTAGATTCCTCATTAACTGGTAATTTATCAGATTCGTGAATGTCTTTTAACACTCCTGTAATGTTTATTTCCTCTTCATCGTCTTCCTCAAGTAAATCCCATTCTGGGGGAAGAGGTAATTCATTTTTAACGGCTTCTGGTGTGGCTACGGACTGATCTTGAGATTCTGTTGGTTTGGGTGAATTTATTTTTTTCAGCTTTTCATCAATGTCTCTAATTTCAGTTTGAGTGGCTTCGTCGGGTTCCGATAGCATTTTTGATACCAATTTTTCGCGTCGCGCATTGAGAAGATTTGGGTCATCCTTCCCAAGTCTTTTATACAACGGATCAACAGCAAAACGATTCTCAAGTTCTCTGTCAATTTTTGTAATAGCGTCTTGTGTATCATGCGTTGGGTTTGACCACATGGATTCCATGAGAGCATCTCTTTGTTTTTGAAGTTGCTCCTGGCTCGGTTGCAAAGAATTTTTAAGTTCTGGGGAGATAGGAGTAGATCTCTTTGCTTCTGGGGACAATTGGTTGTACAAATTCTGTTTTTGTTCAAGAGAGCCGTTGCCATCGCGAATTTCGCGAATAATATCTTGCTCTACTCGCTCATCAACATTTGCATTGGGGTTATTTTGAGCACGTTTCTCTTCTCTCTGACGAAACAAGGCGACTGGATCCAGGCTATTTTCCATACTCATGCTTCATCGTATCACTCTTCCACGACTACTGGCAAAATCATCGGACGACGGCCAGTCTTTTCAAAGAAGTACCGCTCCAAAAAGTCGACGGCTTCACGCTTGGCGACGGCCGGATTTACAATATTTTTCTTGTCGAGGTTTTTGACGAGGCGCACGCCACTTTCAAGAAGAAAATTCTTCTTCATTTTTTCAAATACAAATCCACGACTAATAATTTCGGGCTCTCCCACCACTTTTTTGGTAGCAGTATTAAAGCCCATGACTACAATTGCAATTCCGTCTGATGCCAAAATTTGGCGGTCACGAAGCACTACCTGCCCCACGTCCCCGACTTCAAGCCCATCTACCAAGACTTGCCTCAAGATCG
>JAKAKU010000140.1:0-7624 GCA_021824385.1 bacterium
ATTCGACTGCCCAGCCACCTTCACCTAATGAATCTACCGACCCTTTTACTCCTTCAAGTTTTGGCCCGTATTCTGAGAAGGCATCAGAAAGCCAACTCACAAGCCGGGACTCGATAACACTTCCGTGAGAATACACCTCTGCAACGGCTGGTAAATCGAGATTAAATTCGGAATTGTTTAAAATAGTAAAACCTTCGGCAATCGACTGCATCATGCCATATTCAATTGCATTGTGAACCATTTTTACAAAGTGACCCGCGCCAACGCCTTCGAAGTGAAATACTCCACCAGGATATCCGATGTCGGTGTAAAGGCTCTGTAAGTATTCAAAGAGTTTCACCTTTCCACCAACAATAAGACATGCTCCCGTTAAGGCTGCGCGCGGGCCTCCTGAAATTCCTACATCGACAAACTCAACTCCCTTCTCTTTGAGAATTGATTCATGTTTCTTTGCGTCTTGAAACGGTGAATTGCCAGAATCGATCACGATGTCGCCTATATTCAGAAGTTTTGACAGTGACTCAATTGTTTGGGTTGTTGCTTCTCCATGAGGAAGACTCAAAATAATCACCCGCGGTGTAGAAAGCGTTGATACAAATTCCGATAAGTCGTACGTCCCGGTAAGTCCATGAAATGTCAGTGCGTCGGTTGGTTCTTTACTTCTGTTAAAACCCACGACACTCCAGCCATGTGTAAGTAAGTTCTGAGCAAGGCCTGAACCCATTTTTCCAAGTCCAATAACGCCAACTGATTTTTGAAGTTCTTGATCCTTTTTCTTATCTCCAAACCATTCTTTCGCAAGGTCACGTACCGTATCAGTATTTTTGGGATAGTGATTAAAGGGAACGACATTTTTGTGAAAGCCCTCCACTATTGGGTCGATAATACGCCACATTTCTTGTATCTCACTGTTTGATACAAAAAATGTTTGATCTCCCGAAAATGCATCAAGAAGAAGTTTCTCATACTCCTCAGAATATTGAACTCGTGTTTCTTCGTCGCGCTCGTTTAATAAAAATCGCTTGTCTTCGACAACCATTTCGTATCCTTCTTTTTTGGCAAGCAAATCAAGCTGAATACTTTCCTCTGGCTCGAGTTTAAAAAGCATTTTGTTTCGGGCGTCTGCATTCTCAACCGGTGTACACAAAGATGGCATTGGCTTTTTAAAGGTAATAACAACCTCTTTCTTTTGTGTGGCGAGTGCTTTTCCTGACTCCAAAATAAACGGTACCCCGCGCCAATCGGGATGACGGAGCGCAAGTTCAAGTTTGAAATATGTTTCTGTATTTGAATGAGGATCAACATCTTTTTCCTGCAAATATCCATCATATTGGGCCCGATACGACGATTTATTTAGATTTTTGAGTTCAGGGGTGATAACGCTCGACAAGAGCTGTGCTCTGGATCGCCTCATATGAGAAGCGTCGAGTGTTTGGGGGTTCTCCATAGCGACGACTGCCAAAAATTCAAGTAAATGATTTTGTCCAACATCTCGTAATGCTCCAACGGCATCATAAAAATTCCCTCTCGTTGAAATGTCGTTTGTTTCTAAAATTTTAATCTCTACTTTTTCGATATATTTATTGCTCCATGCACCATCAAAAAAATTATTACTAAATCGAAATGCAAGTAGATTTTGAAGCATCCGCTTTCCCAAATAGTGGTCGAGTCGGTAAATCTGTTCTTCTTTAAATGACGATGTGAGAAGCTGGTTTAATTCTTGAGCAGTTTTTGTATCATTGCCAAACGGCTTTTCTACAATAATCCTCGTATACCCTTCCGTATCCGAACAAGGGGTGTGAAGATTTTTTGAGGACAGCCCTTTAATTATTTCTTCATAATGAGTAGGTGGAACTGCCAAGTAGTAGAGTTTGTTGCTACAGGTGCTCCAGGTGTTATCGATTGATCCTAATTCTGCAGCTAATTTCGTGTATAGAGTGTCATTGGTAAAGTCTCCAGATAGATACTGGAACATGGAAGTAAATTCATCGACTTTTTGAGGATAATTTTGTTTCTCAGCAGATTTATCCAAAATTTGGACTAAATTGCTTGTAAACTCAGCGGCAGTGATTTCACGACGAGAGATTGCAATAACTCTAAACTTCTCTGGCATCCTATCATGCACATACAATCGAAACAGGGCAGGGAGAATTTTATTCTCCATGAGATCCCCTGTTGCGCCAAAAACAACAAAAACGGTGGGGACTTCAAATTTGGTTTTTGGCATAGAGCAGTAATTAAGGATAGCACAAGAATTTCAGAGCGTTGACGTTTTTGGGATTGTTTCAGACAGACCAAGTTCTTGAACCTTCTCAAGATATTTCATAATTGAAGTTACAAGTTCTGCATGGCTCCATGCGAGTGGTTCTGCCGATAAATGAGCACCCGAATGAGGATGCAACTGCTCTGGCAATATTCCAGATTTTTGTGAGTGGGTATGTACCCAATCAAAGATCTTTAACACTTCGGTAAGATCATTTTCGGACCGTGCCTTATCAATCAAGTACTGAGCATGCCACAGGGTAGTTACTATCCACGGATTTCCGACAGACTCAGGATTATCACTAAAATACACATCGTTTTCAAAACGTACAATGCCACCAATTTCGTTTTTAGACGTCAACTTTTCAATAAGGGTTTGGTATGCAATTTTTTCCCGAACTTCGTCTTTTAAAAAGCCATTAAAGTAAGCTCCAAAAAATGAGCTCGAGTCGATACTTTCATCGTGAAGCGAGTTATCACGACTTTTGTCGATGCTTTTGTAGAAGTAATGTGTCTTTTCATTCCACAATGCACTTGAGGCATCCATCAATTGTTTGGCAGCCTCCCGATATTCACTTGAGTCATATTCCTTCCCCAAAAGTTCTGCAAAGTTTGCAGCACATAACAGTGCATTGTAAACATTGGCTACAGTATAGGTGTGCGTGCCCCATTTCATTTCCCACAGGTCGTAGCTGGGGTTCGGAAGTTTTGTTTTGTTTCTAAATCCCAAAAGAAAATTGGCAGCTTTTTTTATAAGCGTGTTATACACTTTTTCGATAAATTCCAAGTCGAGTGTTTTTTGATAGTGATACCAAAGTGACACCAAAACCATTGCAGTTTCATCTTCTTGAATCGGAAGTTGTGGTTCTCTTGAAAGTCCTGCCCACGGATGCCATGAGCTCCCGAGTGACTTATCGGGCCGGTACTTATGAAAAAAATATCCGTCTGAAGAAATTACTGACTCACAAAATTCAAAGAAGCGACGGGAAACCTCGGAATAATTTGCGCGGTCAAGGGCCATTGCCACGTATGAGCCATCCCTGGGCCAGACATAGTTATAATTGTCACGCCCCCACTGAAGCATGTCAGAGTCAACAGAGGCAATGACTTCTCCCATATTTCCCACATGAGTTCGGAGAATAAAAAGCGACTTTTTAAAGAGATCTACAATTTCTGGAGAGAGATTATAAAAATTAAAAGGGATTTTGTTAACCCACGCCTTCCAGTAGTCTTTTGTCGTTTCTATCAAACGCCCTGGTCCACGGTTTTGTGTATAAAGATACAACTCTTTCGCCTCTTCATGGGTTTTTGCAAAACTCACCCACACAACACATGAAGCGCTCGCTTCTGAATCGATTGTTGCTTCACAGGCTACTGTTGAGTCAACGGTTCCGTGTTCAACGGCATTTTTGCTTAACACCCCATCTTCCGCATCTCGCCATGTTCCTTCCTTTCCTTCGATAGTCGAAAGCCCAACCGTATAATCACTAAAAGGTTTGTCATTCATGAGCCCTCCAATGACTGCCACACGGCGACCTTTATAGTGCACAATGGTGTGATCAATGGGGTCCCAATACACGGTATCTCCTTTTCGAACCCCATACATGCGAAATTCGTGGTTAAAGAAAATACGAACCGTACGAGCATGGGTGCTTACATTTTTAATAATAATGTGCCTCACAAAAACATTTTTTTCGTTATACACCGCGTCACTAAAATGCAGCTCAATAGAAAGTTCAGAGTTGACTGCAATAATATGAGAGACCAGCGTTTCGTCTTCGTAATCGATAGAGATGTTCCATTTTCCGTCGGAGATCCAACTAAATGCCCCATCTACCCAGACGCCAATGCGATTTACGCTCTCTTCTCCCATGTGGTTTTCAAGACCAACATAGTCGTAATAGCAATCTTTTACCTGACCAAACTGATCAAGTCCAACTGTTAAACTTCCGTTACCTAACACAAGAGACTTCGCCATAATTCATAATAACCTATTTAAAATAAGAGGTGGCGAGTCAAAATGAGTGATCTGCTTCTCTTTTTTTTACACAATAAAAAGGCCTACACATGATGTAGGCCCTAAAGGAGGATTCTCCAACTTAACTACCTTGAAATTTGAATTGACGAGCAATCGGCACAGACACTAATTTGGAGTGTTGCCGATTTTCCATTTACCTTTCCTTTCCATTTCAGATATTGGTCCTCACCCTCAAGCGGAGAAAACTCTACCTGTTCCCCTTCAAGCGTCCTCAAAATTAAGGTAATGCGCTCATTTCGAGCAACACGCAGCACTTGGGGAGAAACCATGCCAGAAATACCAAGATACTCCATGAGAAAACTCCTCTATTAGTCGGACCAGAATTATAGCTTATTTGAAGTAATGTGTTCAATTGAAGCGAAACTTAGCGGCCAACGAGGAACGTAAGGGCTTTGCCTGTTTTTCCGGCTCTTCCTGTACGGCCAATACGGTGAACATAATCTTCGTAGGTTGAAGGCTCGTCAAAGTTAACTACCAAGTTTACATCAGGAATATCGATTCCACGTGCGGCAACATCGGTAGCTACCAAAATCTGAACTCTACTTTGCTTAAAGTCGGCCAGTGCTCGAGTTCGAGCCCCTTGTGCCTTGTTTCCATGAATAGCTGCAACGCGGAACCGCTCGTAATCAAGCTCTTTTGCAAGTTGATCTGCTCCACGTTTGGTGCGTACAAAAACTAAAATTTTTGTGTAATCTCTATTCTCCGCGATTTCAACGAGTTTCCACAATTTATCTTTGCCACTATCAACTCTCACCACGTCTTGGTCAACCAAAAGTTGTGTTTCAGTTTTTTTAACAGAAATATTTACCGGGTTTGGTGCAAAGGTTTGAAGAACTGATCGGATTTCAGGGGTAATCGTTGCTGAAAAAAAGAGTGACTGTCGGGGGGTCGCAAGCTTACTTACGATAAAACGCACATCTGGTAAGAAGCCGATATCCACCATACGGTCAACTTCGTCTAAGACTACAGTTCTGAACTGTGACAAATTAATCAGATTTCGCTCAATTAAGTCCTTTAATCGACCTGGTGTTGCAATCACAATTCGAGGATTTGTTTTAAGCCCATGAATTTGGCGCATGATATTTGTTCCTCCAATTGCCAAAAGTGAACGAACGTTAATCCCTCGGGTAAACGCAAACAACTCATCTTCAACTTGCATCGCGAGTTCTCGAGTAGGAACCATAATGAGTGCTTTTTCATCGTGTTTATTTAACAGTTTTTCAATAATCGGAAGTAAAAATGCTGCTGTTTTCCCAGTTCCTGTGTTGGCGATTGCAACCACATCTTTACCTTCAAAAACAGAGCTCATTGCTTCGTCTTGAATAGGAGTTGGTGTTTTGTATCCGTGAGCGGTTACATTTTGCAAAAGTCGTGGACTCATGGGGAAATCACTGAACTGATGTTTTGGAATAAATTCCTCTTTTACTTCAGTTTGGGGAGCAGCTTTTAATACATATGCTCGAGGGTCGATCTGTGCACTATGTGCAGGACGATTTCTCTTAAATCCTCCACCACCAAATCCACCACGTGAGCCGTAGCGAGGATTTCGTTGAGATCTAAATGATTGATATGACATAAAAATTGTCTTTGGGGCGCAAACACACACGTCTGTCTAATGTAAAATGGTTTCGTTTCAAGAAGGAAGATACAAATTTAAAACGAATTATATATTTGGGGTATCTTTACCTTATTACCTCTAACTAACTATCAATTAAACAGATGGGTGTGTTCCTCACCTGTAGAAGCATTATAACAGGTTTCCATCAGTTGTCAAATACTAGAGGATTCGAGGCGTAATTTAAGGTCTGTAAGTGCATTCATAAAGTAACGAAATGCGTCGTATGGCGTCTCATACGGGTTAAAATATTTATGCACATCCCCATCTGCAAACCACTTAGTACACATGTAATAAAAGTGGTCGGAAGTCGTGAGGCGTTTCCAAGTTTCGATGATTTCTGGGTCTTTCGATTCAACCACTTTTTCGTAAATTGAATACAGGTTGTTGCTTGCGTCATGCTGCATGGGGTTAGAGAGCCAGGCCGACAAATCACGCTCTACATCTGCCCACGAAACGAAATACGGAACGGAGAGCTCTGAGACTGCATCATATCGCTTGATAGACTCTGAAGGAGTTACAAAATCGTTATCGGGGTGTTTCAGAAGCTCAGCTGGGAGTGCACGCAAAAAATCGAAAATTCCTGTGTCTTCCCATTGGTGCTCCCCAAGCGTTTCATAGTCCATAAAGAGGTTCACTACATTCCCGTTGCCATTTACTTGGCTGACCCAATGAGCAAACTTGGGAGCCGTGAGTGGCCACTCTTTCCAGCTGCGTTCGCTAAACCGAAATGCAATGTCGTCTGACAGTTTGTAATTTTTAAGGAGCAACTTAAGGTTTTTTGTGCCCGCTGCTTTATACAAAAAGTTTGGGCTTCTCCACCCAAGAATGTGGTCAGCTCCTTCAGCCAAAATTCCTTTGTATCCCATCTTCTCTACAAAAGCCGCGAGTTCATCATTGTAAATAAGCTCAGTATTGCGAAAGACCTTAGGTTTGTACTTAAAAAGTTTCTGAATTTTTGCGCCATGTTGTTTCACCTGCGACACAAATTCGTCTTTGTTATATAAAAATGCGAGTGAATGGTAATACGTTTCGGCAACAATTTCTGCTTGTCCAGTTTTCATTACTTCCTGAAAAATCTTTAAGCTCTCAGGGCTCCACTCTTCAAGTTGCTCTAGAAGTACCCCAGTGAAGCTAAAGCTCACGCGAAATTCTGGATGCTTCTTTAGAAGTTCCAAAAGAAGCGAGGTCGCCGGAATATAACATTTTTGGGAAACTTTTTTAATGATTGCACGATTATCAAGTGATGTTCCACTTTCATCGTTGAAGTAATTAGTATCACTCCCTATTGAGAAGTGTCGGTAGCGTTTGACTCGAAACGGCTGGTGAACATGAAAGTAAAAACAAACCGATGCCATATGAATTTCAGTCTACAGGGGAAACAGCTTTTTTTCCATGACAAAGGCGCAACACTACTGTTGCGCCAACAAGACATATTGTTAGATGCTGGGTGATAAGTACCCAAACATCCCGGCAAAAAAGCCGTATGCTATAAAAAGCAGAGAGGGTGTCTCAAACGGTCCCCCCAGCCCAAACCATGCAAACATCTGTCGAACATCGGGATTGTCGTGAAATATGATATTCACCGCAACCACCTGCAAAATGGCAAAGATTATGCCAACTAATATGGAAGCTAAGAAATGTTGACCGCCTGAGATCTTCCGCTCTTTTTCGACCCGTTTGTCGATTTGCTTCATCAGTCCAAGGCG
>JAKAKU010000140.1:7634-9316 GCA_021824385.1 bacterium
GCTCCAAGGACAAGGATGAACAACAACAAGCAGAATCGAGCTGCGCCTAACAACCACAACAGGGCCTGCAACAGCCACTCAAGAAGCCGAATTCCAGCATTCTGGATCGATGCACCGCCGGGTATGACTGAAAGCAAAACAAAAACAACAGCAGCCAGTGCAATCAAGATCAGTGTAAATTTCTTCCAACCCATGGATATCTCCTTAAACAATTTGCACGAAGCAAAGTATACACAATCTCTGGTACAAATTCAAGCTATGGGGTGATTTAATCCAAAAAAATAGGGCAGGTACGTGGCCTGCCCATATCTCTGAACTGGGGATATTAACTCTCAGGTACACCCTTGCGCTTTAGAGCGCGAATTTGTGCATTCCATTTTTTTGTATGGCTTTTTGCGCGGTTACCCTTCAACGGGCGACGGCGATCAGCTTTTTGCCAAAAAATAATTGTGTCAAGGCTATTGCGCACAGGGTTGATACCAAAGGAAAGGTTGTGCATCTTCAATCTCCCAAATTCGGACGATAAAAAAGTATATCACTTTTGATCTCACAGTCAAGCTATGGGGTTTAAAATATTATTTGAGAGAAGAATAGACTTTCTGAAGTTTGACCGCAGCTTTGTCCCACGTTTGGTTTTCAGCTTCGTGTTCCCCATTTTTACTCATTTCCTGCTTCAAACAGGGGTGCTCAAGGACTGACAATACTTTGTCAGCCATCTCGTCTACATCCCAAAAGTCCATTTTCATTGCATGGAGTATTACCTCACTCGCGCCACTTTGTTTACTCATGACAACGGGTGTTCCATGCAAGAGGCTTTCAAGAGGAGTAATTCCAAACGGCTCGGAAACAGAAGGCATGACAAAAATATCTGCTGAGTGATAAACACGAGAAAGTTGAGCTCCCCTTAAAAACCCAACAAACAAGACGTTTCCTGAAATTCCGGTTTCTGCTGCCAACTCCATTACTTTCCGTTCCATATCACCACTCCCTGCAATTACAAACATTGTTTTCGGTTGATACTGCAAAATTCGCTTTGCTGCGTAAATAAAGTAATCTGGCCCTTTTTGAAGGGTAAGACGTCCCACAAAAAGTACTATTTTATAACCGGCTTCTTTGAGCTTTTGAATGCCAAAATCGTTTTCGTGCCTGGAGGGATAATCTTCAGTACTTACCCCGTTGTGTACTACAGAAATTTTGTCGGGTGAAACACCATAGTGCTCAACAACAAGATTTTTTGTAAAATCGCTCACCGTTATAATCCGATCTGCTTTTTGCATTCCTTCTTTCTCTATTTCATACACTTTTTGGTTCACTCCACCGTTTCCCGTTCGATCAAACTCAGTCGCGTGAACATGCACAACGAGGGGCTTTCCACTCACTTCTTTGGCAGCAATCCCTGCTGGAAAACTCAACCAATCATGGGCGTGGATGATATCAAAGTGCTCTTTCTGCGCAATTTCTTTTGCTCTCAGTGCATATCGCAATACTTCTTCGAGAAGACTCCCTCCATACATGCCTCCGCTACTTTCTTTCAGATAATGAGCATATAAATCATTTGTTACATACGGAGTGAGAATACTGTTAATGGTCGTAACATCGAGAAACACTCGATCTGCAAAAACAAAGTTGAAGCGTTCTTCAGTTTGTACCTTTTTGGGAAGAACAAATAACACTTCTGTTCC
>JAKAKU010000022.1 GCA_021824385.1 bacterium
GTTGGTTGATCTTCCTACTGCTTCTCCAACACATACCCCGGAGCCGAAAATGCTTACACCCCTCCCAATAGATACGCCGGAGCCAACGGTATTGGCAACTGAGACACCATGGGTTGAGCCAGTGCAATTGTCACCATTACCAATTGTGTTAGCAGCAAAATCAGAAGTTGTTCCTACCTCAACTGACGCGCCACAAGAAGTTTTTGAGAGTGATGCAAATATTTCTCAATTTTGGGTGGGGGTGTTGTTCCTCATAGGAGGACTTGGATGTATCGTGTGGGGAGGATATTCGATTTTTAAAAACACATGACAATTGGTATAATAAAAGTCTCCTTCATGAATCACCACACGATTGCATATAAACTCTCCAGTTGGCTCCCCGTAGTTTTTGTATGTGCCTTGATTTTTTATATTTCCTCATATCAAACAGCAACCGTAAGTAGTGTGCAATCAGATGAGTTTATTATCAAAAAAATTGCCCATATTTTATGGTCGAGCTCCCTTGCTATTTTTACATTCCGTGCTTTTGTGCGTGAAGGAGCGAGCCGAAAAAAAGCAGCGCTTTTTGCAATTTTGTTTGTTTTTTTATATGGGTGTACTGACGAAATTCACCAACGTTTTGTAATTGGGCGTGAATCACGTTTTCGCGACGTACTCATCGATACAAGCGGAGCCTCAATTGCTATACTAGGCCTATGGAAATTATTACCAAAAATGCCCAAGAGACTCACGACGCTGGCTTCACAGTGGGATCTTCTTTGAAGGGTTCGGAGGTCATTTTCTTGAAAGGAGAACTTGGTGCTGGCAAAACAACGTTTGTGCAAGGACTTTCTGAAGGGCTTGGCATTGAGCACACCATTACCTCTCCAACGTTTATTTTGATGCGGAGTTATAGTCTACCTGAAAAAAAAGATAGAACCGCAAAAACCTTGTATCATGTTGATTTATATCGACTTGAACACGATGTAGATCGGGAAGCACAAAACCTTGGAATATTTGATTTGTGGACAAAGCCCGAATCTGTTTTTGTGATTGAGTGGGCAGACCGATTGAACACACTGCCGTCTGGGATTCTCGAAGTGTCACTGGAAGTTATTGATATCGACACCCGAAAAATTACTATAACACCTTAATACCTATGAAACTCTCAATCGACACCTCAAAACGAGAAAAAATAAGCATAAAAATAGACGAGCGCGAATTTGAATCAATTGCAACTTCAGATAAATCGCAAATGCTTTTGCTGTTTATTGAAAAATGTATACAAAAGAGTGGCAAGATGTTGACTGACATTTCTGAGATTTCGGTGATGACGGGTCCTGGATCATTTACCGGCCTTCGGGTAGGAGTTGCAGTTGCACAAGCTCTTGGGTGGAGCTTGGGTGTGCCGGTCAATGGAAATGAATTTAATCAAAAGAAGTACATTGATATTCACTATTGAGGCAAAACTTCATTCAACTGAACTTTACGTATTGACAATATAATAAGAGCTTTGTAGTATCGTGTCATAGTACGTAGTTATGGCAAGAAGAATTCAACCTAAGAGATTATTGTATTTAATTGTTGGGGCTCTTATTCTTGTTGGTGGAATCATTTTTATCCCAAAACTTTTTACTGATACTAGTAATACTTCCTCTTCTAATACCTCTTCAAGTACGAGCGACACCAAACCTGCACGTGCAAGCGTTGACTTAAACAAAGAATTTGAATTTCCTGTTTCGACTACAGACAAAACTAAGAAAGTTAAAATGGTAATTCAAAAGGCACAACTTCTTGATGAAATAGTGGTTAAGGGGCAAAAAGCAACCGCAGTAGCAGGGCGTACATTTTTAATTCTTGATATAAAAATTGTAAATGACATGGATAACGCACTTAACATGAATACGAGAGATTATGTGCGGCTCTCTGTGAACAAAAATGATGCAGAATTGTTGGCCCCTGATATTCACAATGACCCAGTTGAAATTCAAGCGATCTCGACAAAGTACACCCGATTAGGATTCCCCGTGAATGTTTCAGATCACAATTTTGTACTACAAGTGGGTGAGATTAAAGCAGCAAAACAAAAAATTGAACTACCGTTCAATAACTAACGTGATGACAACTCTTCCTGAATACTCAACAAAAACTATTTCAAACACGTTGCTTGATGACATTTCTTCTGCCATTCAAAGTGTTCAAAATTATGGAAGTGTAGAACTATATGTGCAAGACGGAATTGTTACCCAGATCACAACGAGAACCATAAAAAAAACACTTTCTCCTTTAAAGAAAAAGTGAATTGTTCAACGATTTAAACTACCTGTTGACAATAATTATGGTTAAATTTATATTTTTCTTAGGACTGTTTAGTTGAATAAACTATTAAACTAAGTAAGCTCACCGCAAACGGAGGCTCTTCTTGTTAATTCTTGATTTACGCGTAATTAACAAAAAGCGTCTCCGTTTTTTTTGGTATTCCAAAGTAAAACGGCGAAACTAATGAGCTAAGTACTTTTCTTTATTTTTAAAGAAAAGGCTCGAAAAGAAAGCGAGGTGAATACAAAAATATACTCATGAAAAAAATAACAACAGGCATTGCAGCTATTGCTATGCTTGCTCAAATTGCTATCTTCCCAGCTTCAGCATTTGCTAGTACAACTACTTTACAAATTACTGGAAATGGAGCTGATAGCCAAAATACTACACAAGTTTCAAACACCACAAACACCGTTGTTTCTCAAACAAACAGTGCTGACATCAGTAATACCGTGAACGCAAGTTCATCAACTGGTAGCAACTCTGCTAACAAGAACACCGGAGGTGATGTGAAAATCGACACCGGAAGCAGTCAAACGCTCGTAAGTGTTGAAAACACTGCTAACAGCAACGCAGCTTCAGTTACTAATTGTAATTGTGCCGCTGACGCTACAGTAGTTGTGTCTGGAAACGGTGCAGATAGTAAGAATAATGCCAAGCTTGAATTGGAAAATAAAACCCAAGTTGCCCAAAGCAACTCTGGCGATATTACCAACAAAGTAAAAGCAGATTCTACAACAGGTGATAACAAAGCAGACAAGAACACAGGAGGTTCTGTCTCTATATCAACTGGAGACGCTCTTACTCATGTTGACATGACCACGCATGCAAACAGCAATGCTGCACAGCTTGGAAGTGGAAACGGCAATGGCGGAAGTGAAGTTTCACTTCTCGTTGCAGGTAACGGCGCTGACTCAAAAAACAGCGTTTGGCGCGCACTTGATAAGACTGCCGTTTTGCAACAATATAATTCTTCTTCTGTGAATAATTCTGTTGATGCAAGCAGTTCGACAGGCGAAAACAAAGCAGACAAAAATACCGGTGGCAGTACCTCTATTGATACAGGTAGTGCATTCTCAGGAGTTCTCGTAGACAATGCGGCGAACTTTAACTGGGCAAACATCGATTGTGATTGTTTGACAAACGTTGCAGCTAAAGTTGCTAACAACGGAACAGACACTAAAAACACCATCAGTGCAGACTTAACTGATGCTCAAAACATTTTCCAAGATAATTCTTGTGGAAATGATCTTTGGTCATTTGGTTGGGACGGCTGGGGAAAGAAATGCGGCGTAAACAGTCATGTTAACGCTGATAGTGCAACCGGAGTTAACTCTTTGGCTGATAACACTGGAAATCCAGGAATGGATCCAGAGGTTATGACTGGTGACTCAGAAACAGCAATTGCTGTAACGAACACTGGTAACAGTAACGTATACGGAGAACCTATGACCATGCCAACTGGCGGATCAAATGTTAACGTAAACGTTTCTTTTAATTTGAGCGCATTGTTGGGTGCCCTCGGCATTCACTAATCGCACAAGTTAGACTCTTATGAACGTCTGCCCCTACACGTACTTTGTAGGGGTGGACCGGAATAGGGATTGGGTACGTATTAAGAAATAGCATGAAAAAAATTAAAAAGATTATAACAACCGTAGCACTTTTCAGTGTTTTAACGAGCCAAAGTGCAGTTTTTGCGTATGCACAGGCTGACATTCCGACCCCACCCCCAGTTCCGAGTGCTCCTGATGTACCAACGGCACCACCCGCACCTACTCCTCCACCGCTTCCCACCACTCCGCCGCTTCCAACTGTTCAACCGTCAGCTATTCCTGAACCGACTCCAGTTGCTACGAAAAAACCCAAACCAGTGAGTACACCATCACCAGTTCCAACACCAGACGGTGTTTCTGGAAATACCAGTGGAGGAGGAAGTTCTTCCACTCCACAACCAAGTAGTACCCCCGCGCCTACCGCTACACCAGCAAATACTGTTATCGGGGGAGATGGAGGACAATCACAAAACGGGCAGACCGGAGGATCGGCAATTACGACAGGTGACGCTACTACCAATGGAAGTATTTCAACTGCAGCTAATACGAATAGTTCAGTCTCTCCGGCAACTTCAAGCAGTGGAAGCGGAATAACCGTACAAAATGGAGGAAACGGTGCAGACTCAACAAATAATGGATCTATTTCAACGGTTGATAACAACATCACTGCCCAAAACAACAGCGCAACTGTCGCAAACAATTTAAGTGTTTCTACGGTAACAGGAGACAATAACACGTCTAAAAACACGGGCGGTGACAACAGCATCAAAACTGGAGACGCAAACACTTCGGGAACTATTATTTCTGCCTTAAATACCAATATTTCAGGCGTTCAAGTATCACAATTTAATGTCGCCGATGATCAAGTGGGTGACCTTATACTCGACTTTAACGCAAATTGTGTGTCTGGTTGTAATTCTGGAAAAGCAAATGCTACCAATACTGGAAATGGTGCCGGATCTACAAACAATGCACTTGCAGATGCCACCACAAACAATGTAACTTTCCAAAATAACGATGCGACGGTTGCCAATTCAATGACATTGGACGCAAACAGTGGCGATAACACTTCGAGCAAAAATACCGGTGGAGACAGTAGTATTAAAACTGGAGATGCAAACGTATCAGCAAATGTACTTACCTTCGCCAACAATAATGTAGCGGGCAATGTATATTACGGAGAAGTTAATATTTATGGCAACTTAACGGGAAACATTGTACTTCCACAATCAGTTCTTGATTCATTGGCAACCACAGCAAATACCAACAATGGTGCGGATTCCACCAATAATGCAAGTAGTTCCAATACAACAAACAACACCACAACGCAAAACAACACGGCCGTAATTGATAACAATGTGAACATCAATGCACAAACAGGTGACAATGCGACTGACAAAAACACCGATGGTAACAATGAAGTAACGACCGGAGACAGTAGTGTAACCGCGAATGTGGTGAATATCGTGAATAACAATATTTCAGGGGGTAACTGGTGGCTTGTTATTGTAAATGAAGCGGGTAAGTGGGTGGGGAAAATTGTGGGAGCACCGAATAGTGAAGGAAATGTAGCCGCGTCAAGTGGCACCGAGCTTACCGTTGACCAAAACGGGAACGTAACCGCCAGTAATAATGGAAATGGGGCTGACTCAACCAACAATACGAGTACCAACACAACAACAAATAATGAAACCACTCAAAACAACACCGCGCATATTACCAATAATGTGAATTTGTCAGCAAATACTGGAGGTAACACGGCATCCAAAAATACTGGTGGTGACTCATCAATTACTACGGGGGACGCACAAGTAATTGCAAACCTCGTCAACTTTGTAAACAACAATATCTCAGGAGGAGGAAAGCTTTTGGTAACCGTTGTAAACGTATTTGGAAGCTGGCTTGGAGACTTCATTGCTCCCGGTGCCACTTCGCCAACCCCAGCTCCAGCATCTGCACAGTCTACTCCGGCTCCAACTCAAAATTCAGTTGCGAGTACTCAAAACACCAACACAAGTTCTGGTAGTTCGTCTGTAGTAAATACTCCGGCTCCCGTCAAGACTGTTCATCCAATTGCACTGGCCTCTTTAATTCATTCAAATAAGCAAAAGACACTCGCAGATTCCAAAAATACAAATGGAGTAAATCCACAAGTGTTGGGTGCTTCAACAACAGCAGCGGATAGCAATAATGCCATCAATATTAACCTCGCGTGGCTTCTTCCAATAGGAATTGTAGGCGGATTATTTGCTGTATTAAAGCGCCGATTTGCCAGATAATTTGTTACTGCCAAACATAAATCTTCGTATATAATGAATGTATGGTGAACATTGTTTTTACCGTTGTATCTCTTTTGGTACTTGTTGTTGCAGTTGTTACGAAGAGTCAGACTTCCGCTGTTTTACCAAATCAAACCGAAACAGAAGTCCTTTCTGCAACTAGCCAAGAAACTCCAATTGAAACTGCTTCACCATCTCCTACCCCAACTCCGACTCCTACAAACACACCCATGGTAACTGCTACCGCCAGTGCCACCCCGAAGCCAACGGTCCAGTCGACAGCTCAAACATCAATTTCTGAGTGGGTATACACGGGTCAGATTTCCGATAAATCTCAAACAGAGGACGCATTGAGTTTTACGACAACTGACGACCCTAAGACAGTAACTGCATGGTATAAACAAAAGATGACAACACTCGGATTTAGTACAAAGAGCGTTATTCAAACACAAAGCAATGCAAAGGTATTGAATAAAATTGCAGGCTCGGGTGAGCGGGGAAGTGTGGCGATAGAAATCGCTGAGGACTCAAAAAATGCCCCTACTCATGTAACGGTAACCCTCGACACTAGAGCTCGCTCGTCTGATGTCCATGTCTCGGTAAACAATTCAATTTAATCTTCTTACTTTAGTCCTCTTTTGTTATATACTGAATTTAGCTGTAATCTGCCCATGAATATCGCTCCAGAAACCTTAAAACAAATTGTCGTGCGCTCCGGCCTCGTGCCTGAAGCTGAGTTTGATAACGCCGCTCAAACGGCACGCGATTTGGGTCGCCCTATTGAAGATATTTTGGTTTTTCGCGGATTTTTAAATAGTGCGATTTATTCCAAACTCATTGCCGACTACTTGCATGTTGGCTGGCTTGATATGAAACATGTGCTCGTGTCCGATGACGCTTTGGCGCTTCTTCCGCAGAATTTGGCCAAGACCTATAAAATGGTTCCGCTCGGACTGGAGAACGAAAAACTCAAACTTGCCATGAGTGATCCGACAGATGTGGAAGCACTCGAATTCGCTAAGCGTTTCACCGGCCGTGAACTCATTCCATTCTACTTAAGCCCGGAAGACTTTAGCCGAGCGCTCTCACAATATAAAAGAAACTTTAAAGGGGAATTTGATAAAGCAATTTCAGAAAACGTAGCAAAGGCAGAAGAAGGAGGAGATCTCAAAAAAGCGTCGGAAGATTTGCCCGTCGTAAAAATACTCGACACTATTATGGAATATGCCGTTGCACAGCGTGCGAGTGACGTACACATTGAAACCCAGGAAACCGATGTGATTGTCCGCTTCCGTGTTGATGGCGACTTACGCGATATTGTGCGCTTACCTGAAAAAATTGAAGAGCCGCTCATAGCTCGTATAAAAATTCTCTCAAACTTAAAGCTTGATGAGCGCCGAATTCCTCAGGATGGCCGTTACAAGCTCACCATAAATGATGAAGTTATTGCCCTTCGTGTTTCTATAATTCCTGGCTTTTATGGGGAAAACGTGGTTATGCGTATTCTCCGTGAAAGCGCCCGTCCAGCGAGCTTGGAAGAACTCGGGCTCATGGGCAAAAATTTGGAACTCGTTAAAAATGCCATCGAGGCTCCAAACGGAATGATTCTGGTGACCGGTCCTACCGGATCGGGTAAAACCACAACACTGTATTCACTTCTGACAATTCTAAATACCATAGATGTAAAGATTTGTACGATTGAGGATCCAATCGAATATGGTGTAAGTCGTGTGACGCAAATTCAAGTAAACCCCAAGGCCGGTCTTGATTTTGCTGCAGGACTTCGAGCGCTTCTGCGACATGACCCTGACATCATGATGGTGGGAGAAATTCGTGATAAAGAAACTGCTGAAATTGCCGTACACTCTGCCCTCACTGGACATTTGGTACTCTCAACCCTTCACACCAATGACGCGGCAAGTGCTCTTCCTAGACTGGTCGATATGGGAGTTGAAGGCTATTTGGCTGCATCAACATTAAACCTTGTTATTGCACAGCGCCTGATTCGAAAAATTTGTACCGTTTGTATTAAAGAATACACACCAGATGCCGCGGTTATGGCAAAGCTTGTAGCCGAACATCACATTAATCCCGCTCGTCAAAAGTTTTATAAAGGTGAGGGATGTGCAGAGTGTCATGGAAGCGGATTTTTAGGCCGGATTGGTATTTATGAAGTGCTTCCAATCTCCGAAAAAATCCGCACATTGGTTACCAAAAAAGTGGCAAGTGATGAAATTTTAAAAACAGCAAAAGAAGAAGGAATGACTACGATGATGCAAGATGGCTTAAACAAAGTTTCATCGGGTTTTACGACAATTGAGCAAGTACTTCAGGCGGTGACTGACGACTAAAAACATATGGCACTCTTTGTATATAAGGCTCAGTCAACGCGAGATAACACCATCATTGAAGATACGATTCAGGCGGCAAACAGAAATGATGCCGCCGCCAATCTCAAGGCAAATGGCTACCAAGTGCTCTCAATGCGTTCAGTTGATACGGGAAAAGCGTTGTTTGGTGGGGGCGTTGGCGTTTCTGAAAAAGCTGCTTTTTGCAGATTTTTGTCAACCATGCTTCGGAGTGGCATGTCTATTCCGGAAGCCGTAGAAATTATTCGTGAAGAAACAAAAAACAAACAGATGCAGCGCATTCTGGCTGATATTTCGTTTCAAACCCAAAAGGGAAAGAGTTTGTCTTCAGTACTTTCAAATTACAAACAAGATTTCGATCCCATTTTTTTAACGATGATTCGGGTGGGAGAATCGAGTGGAACCCTTGAAAAATCGTTTCAATATTTAAGTAAACAACTTGCCGCATCACACGAACTTACACAAAAAGTAAAAGGCTCTATGATGTATCCTGCCGTGATTGTTGTTGCAATGTTTGGTAACG